>DATMVI010000070.1:0-5036 GCA_035563275.1 Pyrinomonadaceae bacterium | reverse complement strand
GAGCGGGGCGGGCGCGTGGCCGAGTTGCCGGGGGGGGGCCGCGTCGAGCGACGCCGCGGCCTCCTCCTGTTCCGCCGTTGAAAGAAAAAATCAGAAGCCCGGCCGCGAGGCGGGGCGCCTCGAGTCCCGCCGGAGAATCGCCCGACGAGACTTGAGCGCCCCCTCGCGGCCGGGCTTCTCTTTATTTTCGGGAAAGTCGTTGAAAAAGGGCGACCCGAACCTTACAATCGGAAGCCGGCCGGGGCTTCGCGCCGCCCCCCGAAGGGCGCCGCGAGGCACAACTTGGGGTGGCCCGAAAGCATCCAATTCGAGCCGGCCGACGGGCAAATTTCGTTTGCGCTCCCCGCGGGGCGGCGGCCGGGGGCGAGACGAGTCGGGGCTTTCGCGGGAGCGACAAAGGACGCCGAGTTGGGGTATCATCGGCGTCGGAGGCAGAGAAGATTTTGAGTTCCACTGCAAGACAACTAATTTTCTGGGTGCTCATCCTTGTCGGGGCCGTCATGCTCTACCACTTCGTCGTCAACAAGGAGGGGCGCGGCGCCAAGCCCCTCTCCTACGGCGATCTGGTCGAGAACATTCGCAACGGCAAAGTCGACGAGCTGATCGTCAAGCAGACCGAGGTCGTCTCGAAGACCAAGGACAAGCAGGAGTTCCGCACGACCGTTGACGGCGACTCGATGCGCAACGATTTGGCGAAGCTGGCCGCCGAGCGCGACCAGAACGGCATCCCGTACGTGCAGTCGAAGAACGTCACCATCGAGCCGGCCTCCGGCGGCATCCTCTGGTCGATCCTCGCGTGGTGGGGGCCGGTGCTCCTGCTCGTCGGCTTCTGGATTTTCATGCTCCGGCAGATGCAGTCGGGCGGCAACAAGGCCCTGAGTTTCGGCAAGTCCCGGGCCAAGCTTTTGAACAACCAGCAGAAGCGCGTCACCTTCAAGGACGTGGCCGGGGTGGACGAGGCGAAGGAGGAGCTTCAGGAGATCATCGAGTTCCTCAAGGAGCCGCAGAAGTTCCAGAAACTGGGCGGGCGCATCCCGAAGGGCGTTCTGATGATGGGGCCCCCGGGCACGGGCAAGACCCTGCTCGCGCGCGCCGTCGCCGGCGAGGCCAACGTCCCGTTCTTCTCCATCTCGGGCTCCGACTTCGTCGAGATGTTCGTCGGCGTCGGCGCCTCGCGCGTCCGCGACCTCTTCGAGCAGGGCAAGAAGAACGCGCCCTGCATCATCTTCATCGACGAGATCGACGCCGTCGGCCGCCACCGCGGCGCGGGCCTCGGCGGCGGGCACGACGAGCGCGAGCAGACCCTGAACCAGTTGCTCGTCGAGATGGACGGCTTCGAGTCGAACGACGGCGTGATTTTGATGGCCTCGACGAACCGGCCCGACGTGCTCGACCCGGCCCTGCTCCGGCCCGGCCGCTTCGACCGCCGCGTCGTCGTCTCGCGCCCCGACGTGCGCGGCCGCGAGGGCATCCTCAAAGTCCACACGCGCAAGATTCCTCTGGGCGAGGACGTGGACATCTCGGTCATCGCGCGCGGCACGCCCGGCTTCACCGGCGCCGACTTGGCGAACCTCGTCAACGAGGCGGCGCTCAACGCGGCGCGCTACAACAAGAAGATCGTCATGATGGGCGACTTCGAGTTGGCGAAGGACAAAGTGCTGATGGGGGCCGAGCGCAAGTCCATGGTCATCACCAACGAGGAGAAGCGCGTCACGGCCTACCACGAGGCCGGCCACACGCTCGTCGGCCTCAAAGTCCCGAACGCCGACCCCGTCCACAAGGTGACGATCATCCCGCGCGGGATGGCCTTAGGCGTCACGCAGCAGTTGCCCGAGGGCGACCGCCACAACTACTCGAAGGAGTACCTGCTCGGCCAGATCGCCATCCTGATGGGCGGGCGCATCGCCGAGGACACCTTCCTCGGCAGCATCACGACGGGCGCGTCGAACGACATCGAGCGCGCGACCGAACTGGCCCGCGCGATGGTCTGCGAGTACGGCATGAGCGACCTCGGGCCGCTCACCTTCGGCAAGAAGGAGGAGCAGATCTTCCTCGGCCGCGAGATCTCGCAGCACCGGGACTACTCGGAAGACACGGCCATCAAGATTGACGAGCAGGTCAAGAAGCTGGTCAACGAGCAGTACGAGCGGGCGCGCTCCATCATCGAGGAGAACCGCGACGTGATGGTGCGGCTGTCCGAGACGCTGCTTGAGCGCGAGACGCTCGACGGCGTGCAGATTCGCCGCATCGTGGCGGGCCTGCCGCTCGACGACGACCGCCCCTCGACCAAAGACGACGAGGGCCGGCCGCAGCTCAAGGAGCCCGCGACCAACCCGCTCAAGCCGATCCTGCCGCCCATCACGGGCAGCAACCCGGCGACGGCTTAAGGCCGGGGCCGGAGTTCGACGACCCGAAGGCGGGGGTGAATCCTTCACCCCCGCCTTTTCTTCTCCCCCGCGCCGCTTCCGACGGGGCGCGGCAATCTGTTATAGAAAGTCGTCGTGCTTACCGCCATCACGAGGGAGCCGGCGCGCAGCCTCTCCGGGTGCGAGCTGACCTACGTCGCGCGCCAACCGATTGACGCGGGGCGGGCCGCCGCGCAGCACCGCGACTATCGCCGCGCGCTCGAAGCTTGCGGCGCGCGGGTCGTCGCGCTGCCCGCGGTCGAGGGGCTGCCCGACAGCGTCTTCGTCGAGGACGCGGCCGTCGTGCTCGAAGAGCTGGCGGTCATCACGTCGCCGGGCGTCGCCTCGCGCCGCGCCGAAGTGGGACTCATCAATCCCGAGGTCGCGCGCCTGCGGCCCGTCGCCCGCATCCTCGCGCCCGCGACTCTGGAGGGCGGCGACGTGCTGCGCGTCGGCCGCCGCCTCTTCGTCGGCCTCTCGCCGCGCACGAACCGCGCGGGCGTCGAGGCGCTCGAACGGCTGACGGCGCCGCACGGCTACGAGGTCGCCCCCATCGCCCTGCGCGACTGCCTGCACCTGAAGACGGCCTGCACGGCGGCCGACGACGGAACCATTTTGCTTAACCCGGCGTGGGTGGACGCGGAAGCCTTCCGCGGCTACGAACTGCTCGCCGTCCACCCCGCGGAGCCGTGGGCCGCTAACACGGCGCGCGTCGGCGAGTCGCTCTTGGTCGGCGCGTCCTTCCCGCGCACGGCCGAAGCCCTCGCGCGGCGCGGCCTCGACGTGCGCCCGGTCGATGTCTCGGAGTTCGCCAAAGCCGAAGGCGGGCTCACGTGCATGAGTCTGATTTTCAAGTAGACAGTAGCGCCCCGCCTGCTGTCTACCGTCCGCTTCCTTCTATGCTCTGGAAACTTGCGCGGCGGGAGTTGGCTTGCGGCGCCCGGACGCTGGTGATGGGCGTGCTGAACGTGACGCCGGACAGCTTCAGCGACGGCGGGCGGTTCTTCGACGCCGCGCGTGCGCGCGCGCGCGCCGAGGAGATGGCCGCCGAGGGCGCGGACATCATCGACGTGGGCGGCGAATCCACGCGGCCCGGCGCCGCGCCCGTGTCTGCGGAAGAAGAAGCGCGGCGCGTCGTGCCGGTGGTCGAGGCCGTCGCGGGGCGCGTCGGCGTGCCCGTCTCGGTGGACACGACGAAGGCCGCGGTGGCGCGCGCCGCGCTCGCGGCCGGGGCCGAGATCGTTAACGACATCTCGGGCCTGCGCTTCGACCCGGCCGTCGCCGACGAGGCCGCGCGCGCCCGGGCCGGCCTCGTCCTCATGCACTCGCGCGGGACGCACGAGACGCTGCACTCGCTGCCGCCCGTCGCCGACATCCTGCCGGAAGTCGCCGGCGGGCTGCGCCGCGCAATCGCCGAGGCGCTGGGCCGCGGCGTCGCGCCCGCGTCAATCGCCCTCGACCCCGGCATCGGCTTCGGCAAGAGTCAGGGGCAGAACGTCGAGCTGCTCGCCCGCCTCGACCAACTCGCGCGCGAGTTCGCCGACTTCCCCGTGCTCGTCGGAACCTCGCGCAAGCGCTTCGTCGGCGCGCTCACCGGCGAGGCGACGCCCTCGGCGCGGCTGCACGGCACGATGGCGACGGTCGCCGCCGCCATCCTCCGCGGCGCGCACGTCGTCCGCGTCCACGACGTGCGCGCCGCCGTCGAGACCGCGCGCGTCGCGGACGCCGTCAGGGCCGTGAACCGTGAATCGTAAATCCGCGAATCGAATACGGCTTTAAATTCGTCACTTGTCACCCGCCACCGCTTTTGTTAGCTTGACTCGTCCCGCTTCGGAAATCGTCGGCGAGGGAATCATCGGAAAAATGTTTTCGAGTCGTCAGTGGGGGCGCGCGTGCGCGCTGGTCGTGGTGGCCTTGTTCGCGTCGGGGTTCCGCGAGTGCTACAAGCCGGTGCGGAAGTCGGGGCTGCCGGAGCACGTCCGCACGGTGGCCGTCCCGGCCTTCCAGAATCAGGCGCTGCGCTACCGCATCGAGCACCGCTTCACCGACGCCGTGATGAACGAGATCATCCGGCGCGGCAAGGGCCTGCGCGTGCAGAGCGAGCCGGAAGGGGCCGACGTGGTGGTGGACGGCACGATCAAGAGCTTCTTCTTCTACGGCGTGCTGCTCGACTCGCGGGGGCGGGCGCGCATCTTCGAGGTCAACATCAACGCCGCCGTCACCGTCCGCGACCGCGTCAAGAACCGCGTCCTTTACGACAATCAGGACTACGTCTTCCGCGGCGAGTTCGAGTTCACAGACGACCCGCGCAGCTTCTTCAACGAGGAAGACCCGGCCGTCGAGCGCCTCTCGCGCAGCTTCGCCGAGAGCCTCGTCTCCACCCTCGTCAACGGCTTCGGCGTCAACGAGGAGCCATAAGGTAGTAGACAGTAGTCAGTAGTCAGTAGTCAGTAGGCTCCGCACGGCGGCGCTGACGCTGACACGCTGACGGTTCGCCGCCGAAGGTCTTCCTACTGTCTACTGACTACTGACTACTGTCTACTGCCTTATGAGTTCTATCACGCGCGAGGAGTTGTGGCGTTTTCTGAAGGCGGGGCGGGTCGATCCGCTGTACCTGCTCTACGGGCCCGA
>DATMVI010000069.1:0-3286 GCA_035563275.1 Pyrinomonadaceae bacterium | reverse complement strand
GGTGGAAAAAGGCGAGAGATTTTTTATGCCAAATCGGCCGCCGAGTCAACCGGAAAGAAATTAACGGTCGGAGGCCCGGCCGCGGGGGAGGGCGTTCCAAGCATCATCAGAAGATACTCCGATGATGCCTGAGACGCCCTCCCCCGCGGCCGGGCCTCCGACCGTTAATTTCTTTCCGGTTGACTCGGCGGCCGATTTGGCATAAAAAATCTCTCGCCTTTTTCCACCCCTACAAGTTCCCTTGTTTCTCCCGTTGGCGGAGGCGTCCGACCACGCGCCGTCCGCCGTGCCGCCCGACACCGATGAGAGCCAGACTCCTTCTGTCCGCGTCGCTCCTGTTCGCGCTCCTTCTGTCGTCCCTGCCCGCCTGCAAGCACGAGCCGGCCTCGCGGCTCGACCCGGTTGACACCATCGACCGGCGGACGGACGTGCCGATGGCCCCGCCCGTCAGCCGCGACCTCGGGGAGATCAGGGGGCGGCGCGAGCTGATCGTGCTCGCGCCCTACAACTCGACCACCTACTTCCTGCATCAGGGCGAGCCGATGGGCTACGAGTACGAGCTGCTGCGCGCCTTCGCCGCCGACCGAGGGCTCGCGCTCCGGATGGTCGTCGTCGCCGACCGCAGCAGCCTCTACGCCATGCTCAACGACGGCACGGGCGACATCGCCGCCGCGCGCCTCGTGCCCACGCCCGACGACGAGCGGGCCGTCGCCTTCACGCGCGCGCTCTACCAGACCGAGCCGGCGCTGGTGCAGCAGGAGGCCCCGCCCGAGGCGGCCGGCGAGGCGGCGGAGCAGGCGCTCGAACGCGGCCCGGCCGACCCGCTGCCGGAGATCGACATTGAGGCCCGCCTCGTCACGCGGCCCGGCCAGCTCGCGGGCGAGACCGTCCACCTGCCCGAGAGGTCGGCCTACAAGCGCACGCTCGTCGAGTTGGCCGACGAGGTCTCGGGCGACATCCACGTGGTCGAGTTGGGCGGGAAGATCGCCGACGAGGTGCTGGCCCAGAAGGTGGCGCGCGGCGAGGTGCAGTTCACCGTCATGCAGAGCAACCTCGCCGACCTGAAGGAGGCCGAGTTCAGTAACCTGAAGGTGCGCCCCATCCTCGGGCACACGCACAGCGTCGCGTGGGCCGTCAGGCGGAACGCGCCCGCGCTGCTCGCCGAGCTGAACGGCTGGATCGAGGAGAAGAAGTCGGGCCCGCTCTTCAACCTGCTCTACAGGAAATACTTCACCGACCGGCGCGCCCACGTCGAGCGCGTCGCCAGCGAGTACCTGACCTCGGCCACGGGCAAGCTCTGCAAGTACGACGACCTGCTCAAGCAGTACGCCTCGGAGTTGGGCTGGGACTGGCGGCTGCTGGCCTCGCAGGCTTATCAGGAGTCGCGCTTCAAGCCGGAGGCGCGCTCGTGGGCCGGGGCGACGGGGCTGCTCCAGTTGATGCCGGCGACGGCGCGGGCGCACGGGGTGACGAACCCGCTCGACCCGGAGGACAACGTCCGCGGGGCCGTGCGCTTCATCAAGTGGCTGACGAACTTCTGGGACGAACGCATCCCGGACGAGGGCGAGCGGCTGAAGTTCATCCTCGCCTCGTACAACACGGGGGCCGGGCACGTCGAGGACGCGCAGCGCCTCACCTCGAAGTACGGCGGCGACCCGAAGGTGTGGGAGGATGTCTCCTACTGGCTGCTCCAGAAGTCCACGCAGCGCTACTCGGCCGACCCGGTCGTCAAGTTCGGCTTCTGCCGCGGCATCGAGCCGGTCAACTACGTCTCGCACATCCTCGAACGCTTCGACCACTACCGGCAGTTCGTCGTCGCCAGCGACGCGGGCCGGAGAAGCGGCCGCGGCCCGCGGCGGGTCGGCGGAGGAAGCCGCCTCTTAATCTCAGCTCTTAACTCGACGCCACGGGGGCCAGCCTCGCTGTCTGACCCGCGAATCGGCGGCCGTTGAATGTTACCTCTCAACGGCCGCCGATTCGCGGGCCAGCAACGGGGCTGGCCCCCTCCTGCCCGCGCCTCATTCTTAACTCTTAATCACTTCTTCTCCAACCGGGCGCGCGGTCGCGCAGGTGCGGCGACCGGCAGGAGCGCGCGCGAGTCTCACAACCCCCTCCGAAAGGGCTTCGAACCCGAAACTTTTATTTGAGCGAGAGCGAGGCGAGCGTGGTCTCGTCTTTGACGAGGATGCGGTCGCCGAGGAAGACGGGGTGCGCCCACGTCGGCGAGGTGGCGACGGTGTAGCGGGCGGCGGGCGCGAAAGCCTTCGCGTCGGCCGGGAGCACGAGCAGGCCGGCGTCGTTAGTGAGCGCGAGCAGCGTGCCGCCGACGTTCAGGAGCGCGGCGTTCTCGCCGGCCCGCCCCTCGCTCTGCCAGACGGTCTTGCCGGTCGCCGCATCGATGGCGAAGAACTGCCCCTTCCTGCGCGCCGAGAGCCCGAAGAGCAGCCCGCCGTGGACGACCGGCGTGTTCATGTACAGCTCGTTGTCCGCGTTCGCCCAGACCTCCTGCGCGACCCAGTTCGCGCCCTGCCTGACGGGGCGGACGGCGACGATGCCCTTCCCCTCGGGCGAGAAGATGATCGTGTCGCCGTGGACGACCGGCGTGTTCGAGTTGGTGTCGTACATGGTCTTGGCCGGCAGCTTCCAGAGCAGTTCGCCCGTCGCGGCCCTGACCGAGACGAACTCCTTCTGCGTGAAGGTGACGACCTGCCGCTCGCCGCCGAAGCGCGCGACGACGGGCGAGGAGTAGGCCGGCCCGTCCGGCTCGAAAGACCACTTGACCTCGCCGGTCGCGGCGTTGAAGGCCGTCAGCGCGCCCTTGTCGTGGCCGCCGACGTGCGCGATGAGGAGCCCGCCCTCGACGACGGGCGACATCGCCGTGCCGTAGAGCGGCGAGGTCTGCGGGTACTGCTTCGAGAACTCTTTTCTCCAAACCAGCTTGCCGGTCTTCGCGTCGTGCGCCGAGAGCGTGCCGGCGATGCCGAGCGTGTAGACGCGGCCGCCCGCGACGACCGGCGTGGACTTCGGCCCCTTGCCGTGGCCGCGCGCCGCGGGGTTCATCTCGTAGGGGACGGCGAGGCCCGGCGTCTTCCAAAGCTCCCTGCCGGTCGCCGCGTCGAGCGCGATCAAGACCTCGTCGTCGCCCTGCCGCGCGAACTGGTAGACGCGCCCCTCAGAGACGACGGGCGAGGAGTGGCCCGTGCCCACCGTCACCTTCCACTGCTGCTTCAACTCCTTCGGCCACGCCGCCGGGGCGCTCACGCCGGCCGCCACGCCGTCGCGGTTC
>DATMVI010000068.1:0-3478 GCA_035563275.1 Pyrinomonadaceae bacterium | reverse complement strand
CGCGCAAGCGCGCCGCGCCGAGCCCGACCGCCCCTTCGAGGAGCTTCTGCCGGCCGACGGCTACGGCGTCTACGCCGAGCTGCGGCGGGTCGGCACCCTCTTCGAGATGGGCGAGATGAAGATGGCGATGGGCGCCGTGCGACTCATCGACGCCGACATGGCGGGGCTGGTCGAGATAGCCGAGTTCGTCAACCTGCACGCCGAGCTTCTGGCCGACGCGCGCCTCGTCGTCGCGGGGCTGGCCACGCGGCGCGGGCTCCCGAGCGGCCTCGTCGCGCTCCATCTCGCCACGCCCGAGGCGGCCGCCGGCTTCGAGCCGAAGTACCGCGCCTTCCTCAACAACACGGCCAAGCAGTTCAACGTCGCGCAGCCCCCGCCGCCGCGCGCGCGCCGCCGTCAGGCGGCCAAGCCGAAGCCGGCCGCGGCGCGCCTTCAGGTGAAGCGCGCCGGCAGTTGGCTCATCGCCTCGGACAAGCCGTTCACGCCCGCGCGCCTGCGCCGCGCGGGCGAAGCCAGCCTCGCCGAGAGCGCGCGCTTCCAATCGCTGCGCGGCCGCTTCGCCTCCGAACAATTCTTCCTCTACTTCGAGACCGAGCGCGCGCAGGAGGGCTGGATGCTCTCCGCGATTCAGGAGCAGGAGGAGCGCGCGACCGCGCGGGCCGCGGCGCCCGAAGCCGCCCCGCCGTTGATGACCGCCGAGACGGCCCCGCAGGTCGCCCCCGAGGCCGGGCCGGTCGCCGAGACGCGCGTCGTCGGCGAGAGCGCCGTCGTGGCCCCTTCCGTCGCCGAGCCGCCCGCGTCCTCGGCGCAGGCGGGCGAGCGCGGCGAGGAGGAGGCCGCGGCGAGGGAGATGGAGGCCGCCGCGGCGGCCGCGGGCGAGCCGGAGGCCGCGGCCGCGGACGTGCCCGCCGAGCCGGCGCGGCCGACGGAGGAGCAGTTGGCCGCGCGCCGCCTCGACGGGCTGATGCGTAACCTCTGGGGCGGCGTGCCGAAGTGGCCGGGCGCGGTCGCGGCCGCCGTCGGCCTCGAAGGCGGCACGGTGGCGCTGCGCGTCGCCGTCGAGAACAGGCCCGACTCCGCCCTCAGCCTGCTCCCGTTCCTGCCCAACGTCATCTCCGGCGCGCCCGTCGCGAGCGACGCCGCGCAGGTCGCGCCCGCCGACGGCGACGTTTTCTTCTCCGCCTCGCTCGACTGGGGGCGCATCTTCGACGCGATGATGGGCGCGGCTCGCCAGCGCGTCGGCGCCGCCGACCCCGCGATGCCCGCAGACGCCGGAGTCCTCGCCGAGGAGGCCGGCCTCGGCGTGGGCGAAGACGGCAAGCCGGTGACGGCCGAGGAGTCGCTCGCCGGCATCGAGAAGTTTTTCGGCTTCAAGATCAGGGAGGACTTCCTGCCGGCGCTCGGCGGCGAGGTGGCCCTCAGCTTCCCGCTCGAAACCTTCTCGCGCACCTTCCGCATGAACCGCGAGGAGGAGGAGGAGCGCGACGCCGAGCCGGGCGTCCTCGTCCTCGTCTCGCTCAACGACCCGGAGACGGTGCGCCGCCTGCTGCCGCGCGCCCTCGCCCTCTTCGGCGTCGCGCGGCTCGGCGCGCAGCCCGCCTCCGAGACGCGCGAGGGCGTCGAAATCCGCGACGCCGGCGGCTTCGCCTACGCCTTCATGGGCAACTACCTCGTCGCCGGCGAGCTGAAGACCGTCCGCCACGCCGCCGACTCCTTCGCCGCGCACCGCACTTTGGCCTCGACCAACGCCTTCCGCGACGCGACCGCGTGGCAGGCCCGCCAGAAGCTCGTGCAGGCTTACGTCTCCGACGCGCTGATGCGCCACAACATCGACGACACGAAGAAGCGCGCCGAGGGGAGCACGGACCCGGTCGTGCTCGCGCTGCTCGCGCAGTTGGAGGTGACGCCCGAGGCCGCCTCGCTCGCCTCGACGAACGAGGGCGACGTGGTGCTCCACGAGCTGCGCCTGCCCCTGAGTCTCATCAAGGCTTTCTCGGCCGCGACGATGATCGGCGTCAAGGAGGCCCCCGTCTTCGGCAACGAGATGGCGGCCACGATGACCCTCAACAGCCTCCGCAGCGCGCAGGAAATCTTCCGCGGCAAGGAGGGGCGCGAGCGCTTCGGCACGCTCGAAGAGCTTCTGGCCGAAGACCTCGTCGAGAAGAGCGAGTTCGAGCGGACGGAGTACAGCTTCGAGTTGCACGCGCTCGGCGACAGGTTCGAGGCCACGGCGACGCCGAAGAACTACGGCAAGACGGGCCGCCGCTCCTTCTTCCTCGACCAGACCGGCGTCATCCGCGGCGCCGACCACAAGGGCAAGCCGGCGACCGCCCAAGACCCGCCGATTGACTGAGTGGACAGTAGTCAGTTGTCAGTTATCAGTTGTCAGTTGTCAGTAGCGCTCCGCGCTGCGACGACTGACCCCGACACGCGAACGATTCGATAGCTAATGTATTTCTACTGACTACTGACTACTGTCTACTGACTACTTCTTCTTTTATGCACGACCTCAGTCTTCAGGAGCGTTACGCGCCGCATAACGCCTGTTTCGGGTGCGGGCCGGCCAACGAGAAGGGGCTGCGGATTCGCAGCTTCGTGCGCGAGGGCGGCGAGTACGTCGCCGAGTGGCGGGCCGAGCCGCACCACGAGGCTTTCCCCGGCATGCTCAGCGGCGGCATCATCGGCACGCTGCTCGACTG
Source organism: Pyrinomonadaceae bacterium (assembly GCA_035563275.1). GTDB lineage: Bacteria > Acidobacteriota > Blastocatellia > Pyrinomonadales > Pyrinomonadaceae > QHXN01. The sequence continues at coordinate 779 of DATMVI010000068.1, read as the reverse complement.
CCACTCGAACTGGGCGGCCGCCGACCACCTCCGCGCGCGCGCCGGGCAGGAGCGTCCGCCCTGCACCGTCACCGCCGACTACGCGGTCAAACTCCTGCGCCCGACGCCGACCGGCGAGCCGATCCGCCTCGCCGCCCGCGTCGTCGAAGCGACGGACGACCGCGCCGTCGTCGAGGCCGAGCTGGTCGCGGGCGGCAAGACCTGCGCCACATGCCGCGGAACCTTCGTCGCCGTCCGCCCCGGCCACCCGGCCTATCACAGGTGGTGAAGAGAATTTAGATTCGCGATTCCCGATTCGCGGTCGAGCGGCGGCGGCCCCGCCTTTCAACCGCGAATCAAAAATCTAAAATCACGATAAAGGAGTGAGCGAGTGATTAACCGGCGACAGTTTGTGAGGGCGCTGGGCGCGGGGGCGGCGGCGTTCGCGCTGGGCGAGGTCGCGCCGGCCGCGCCGCCGGCCGGGAGGCCGCGCGTCGCCGTCACGATGGACGACTTCCAACTTTTCGACACGCCGACGCTCTCGGCCGAGGCGCGCAACGAGGCCATCCTCGAAGCCCTCGGCCGCCGGCGCCTGCGGGCCGCGCTCTTCGTCACCGCCAGAAACGTTGAGGCCGACGCCGGGATGCGGCTGCTCCGCCGCTGGGACGAGCGCGGCCACATCATCGGCAACCACACCTTCTCGCACCCGCATTACCCCGACAAGAGCTTCGAGGAGTTCACGCGCGACGTGCTCCGCGCCGAAGAGGTTCTCAAAGTCCTGCCGCGCTACCGCAAGCTCT
>DATMVI010000067.1:0-6600 GCA_035563275.1 Pyrinomonadaceae bacterium | reverse complement strand
ACGCAGACGCCCGCGCCCGCCACGCAGCCCGCGCCCGAGAACGCCCCGGCCCAGACCGACCCGGCCGCCCCCGCCACCTCTTCGGACGCGCCGCCCGAGGTGCAAGACCCTTCCTTCCCCGTCGTGCAGCCGCGCCCCGTGCCGCCGCTGCCCTCGCTGTCGCGCGTCGGCGTGACGGTGGGCGACGCGCTGCCGCTGACGCTGAACGAGGCCATCCGCCGCGCGCTCGAAAACAACAACGACATCGAGGTGGCGCGCGCCGACGTGCGCCTCGCCGAGACGACCATCACGGCGCTGCGCGGCGTCTTCGACCCGGTCTTCAACTACACGCCCGAGTACAACCGCTCGACGCAGCCGGTGACGAACGTCTTCGGCGGCGCCGGCACCTCCGGCACCGTCTCGACCACCGACTTCAACAACGACTTCTCCGTCACCAAGCAGTTCGGGCGCGGCGGCGGCAACTACACCTACTTCTTCAACAACACGCGGCGCAACACCTCGGCCAGCAACCTGACCCTCAACCCGTTCCACTCCGCGGTGCAGGGCATCCAGTTCACGCAGCCGCTCTGGCGCAACCGCTCGATCGACAACAACCGCCGCCAGATCCGCATCCAGCAGAAGCGGCTCGAACAGTCCGACGCCGACTTCCGCCGCCGCACCATCGACGTCATCTCGCAGGTGCAGCGCGCCTACTGGGATTTGGCCTTCGCGCTGCGCGACGAGCAGAACCAGATCGCCAACCTCAACCTCGCGCGCGAGAACTTCCGCCAGACCGAGGCCCGCGTGGCCGCCGGGGCCGTCGCCCCGCTGGAGCGCGCCGAGGTGCAGACCGAGCTTTCGAACCGCGAGGCCGCGCTGCTGCTCGCGACGCAGAACGTCACCGTCTCCGAGAACGCCCTGAAGAACCTGCTCATCAGAGACCCGCTCTCGCCCGAGTGGTCGAAGGTCATCGTCCCGACCGACCAGCCGACCATCGACGCCGCGGCCAGCGCGCCCGTCAACCTCGAAGAGGCGCTCAAGGAGGCGCGCGCCAACCGGCAGGAGTTGCGCCGCCTCAAGCTCCAGACCGAGATCAACGACATCGACCTGACCTACTTCCGCAACCAGACCAAGCCGCGCATCGACCTCACGGGGTCGTTCACGACCAACGGCACGGCCGGGCAACCCGGCGTGACGGAGCTTCCGGACCCGAACTTCCCCGACGACCCGACGCGGACTATCATCGGCCCGATCCCGACCTGCTCGCCCAGCCTGCCGGCGAACCAGCGCTGCGTCCCGGGCAACTTCGTCGGCGGCTACGGCCAGACGCTCAAGAACCTCTTCAGCTTCGACACGCGCCAGATCGTCGTCGGCCTGACCGTCCAGCTCCCCTTGCGCAACCGCACGGCCAAAGCCAACCTCGCCTTCGCGCAGATCGAGCGCGAGCAGCTGGCGGCCTCCACGCGCAGTCAGGAGCAGGCGGTCGAGGTCGAGGTGCGCAACGCCGTGCAGTCGGTCGAGACGGCCCGCCGCCGCGTGCTCTCGGCCCGGCAGGCGCGCGAGAGCGCCGAGGAGCAGTTGGCCGGCGAGCGCCGCCTCTATCAGGTCGGCCGCTCGACCACCTTCCTCCTCTTCCAGCGCGAGAACCAGCTCGTCAACGCGCGCAATCAGGAGCTGCGCGCCGAGACCGACTACAACATCGCCCTCGCCGAGTTGCAGCGCGTCACCTCGACGACGCTGCGCGTCCACAACGTCATCGTCGAGACGCCGACGGCCGCCGAGCGCTTCGGTAACTAGCGCCGCCGGCGGCGGGCGCGGTATAAGTTTTGGGTTTAAAGTTTCGAGTTCCGAGTTTAAGAACCAGTCTTAAACTCGGAACTCGAAACTTTAAACCCGAAACTTCTTTTGTCTTGAAGATCACCGCCACCATCATCACCTTCAACGAGGCGGAGAACATCCGCGAGGCGTGCGCGTCCGTGGCGTGGGCCGACGAGATTCTCGTCGTCGATTCGCACTCGTCCGACTCGACGCGCGAGGCGGCCCGCCGCGCCGGGGCGCGCGTCGTCGCCCGCGACTGGCCCGGCTTCGCCGCACAGAAGCAGTTCGCCGCCGACTCCGCCGCGCACGAGTGGGTCTTCAGCCTCGACGCCGACGAGCGCGTCACGCCGGAGCTGCGCGCCGAGGTCGAGAGGCTGCGCGCCGCGCCCGCCGGCGCCCTCGCCGACGGCTACCGCGTCGCGCGCCGCTCCTTCTACATGGGCCGCTGGATTCGGGGCGGCGGCTGGTATCCCGATTACCAGCTCCGCCTCTACCGCCGCGAGCGCGGCCGCTGGGCCGGGGCCTACGTCCACGAATCGGTCTCGATGGGCGAGGGCGCGCGCGTCGAAACCTTGCGCGGCGACCTGCTCCACTACAGCGTCCGCGACGCCTCGCACCACCACCGCATGATCGGCGAGCGCTACGCCCCTCTGGCCGCGCGCCAGATGTTCGAGGCCGGCCGCCGCACCACGCCGCTGAAGGTCGCGCTGGCCGCGCCCTCGGCCTTCCTGCGCAGCTACCTCCTCAAGGCCGGCTTCCGCGACGGCCTCCCCGGCCTCGCCATCGCCAGCTTCGCCGCCCACCACGCGTTCTTAAAAAATCTGCTGCTGTGGGAAATGCAGAAAAAGCAGTCCGGGGCCTGAAGTCCGGAGACGAAAGCGAAAGCCCGACCAACGCGGCCGGGCTTTGCGCTTTCTGTCCTGACTCCGGGCTGTGTTTACTGCTCTTCCGTGATTTCGAGGTCGTCGCGCGCGAGCATGCGGCGCGGCTGGTCTGGGCGCGGGATGTGCGCGGGGAGGTCTTTGCTGAAGACGACTTCGACGAGGAGCTGGTCGGTCATCGAGCGGCGCTCGGCGACGTTCGAGCCCTGACTGAGGACGACGAAGCAGACCTTGCCGGAGCGCTGCGTGTAGATGACGCCGCCGAGGCTCGCCATCCCCCCGTCGTCGTGGACGAGCGTGCCGGTCTTGCCGACGACCGCGCCTTCGAGCGGCGTGCCGACCATGCGCTTGCGCAGCGTCCCGTAGTCGTCGCTCGCCACGGCCATGATGTCGTCGATCTTCAGCCCCTGCCGGCGCGTCTCCGCGTCGAGCGCGCGGATGATCGAGACCAGCCCGCGCGCCGTCAGGCGGTTGACCTCAAGCCCCGAAGTCGTCGAGAGCATCACCTGATTCGCCGGCAGCTTCACCTCGTTGACGAGGAAGTCGCGCACCCCGGCCGGGCCCCCGACCATCGCGCCGAGGCGCTCGGCGACGAAGTTGCTCGAATGCGCGTTCATGTAGAGCAGGATTTCGCTCAAGGGGTACGAGTGGACGACGAAGGCCGGCGGGCCGGGCGGCGAGGCGACGACGCCGTGGGTCTTCGGCGTCATCTTCATCACCTTCGACAGGCGCTCGGCCGACTCCTCGGGCTTGCCGCTGAAGTTGAAGGTGAAGTCGGGCGAGACGGCCAACTCCTCCGGCACGCTCCTGATGCCCCGCTCTTCGAGCTTCTTGGCGATGAGGACGCCCGACACGTCGCCGAAGGTCGGGTCGCCGCCGGCCACCACGAGACGCCCCTTGAGCGCGCCCGACTTGTCCGGCTCGCCCTCGACGTAGACGCGCGTCTCGAAGCGGAAGTCCTTGCCGAGCTTGCGCAGCACGACGAGCGAGGTGGCGAGTTTGACGAGCGACGCGGGGTTGAAGGGCACGTCGGCGTTGTGGTCGGCGAAGGTCTGCCGGCCGTCGAGCGACTGCACGAAGACGCCGTGGCGCGAGGGGTCTTCGCCGCGGCCGGCGTACCAGCCCTCGGTGTCGAAGGTGGGCGGCGCGGGGGCGTGGCTCGCGATCTCTTCGAGGGCCGGGTGCTCCTCGACCCGGATGACGGCGGCGACCGCCTGCCGGGCGCGGTGGACGAGCGCGTACGGGGTGAAGGCCAGCGCGAGGACGACGGCAATGCCGACGGCCAGCAGGGCGATGATCGGCTTGCGTGAATTCAAACTGCCCGCTCCCTCCGGTTCGTCTTTTTCGATTGACAGCTTTCTTAACTGGGGCCTAAAGCTTTAATATGCCTTCAGGCGCGCCGTCAAGCGGCCCGCCGCCGAAGGGAGAGTCCGGCGGCCGCTGCGACGTTACTCTGCCCCCCCGGCGTTACGATTTTGTACCGCAAAGAGCAAAAGAGTTTATCACAGGCGAGTAGACGGTAGTCAGTAGTCAGTAGTCAGTAGTCAGTAGTCAGTAGCGCTCCGCGCCGAGGCTGTTGACGCCGGCACGCTGACGACCCGATACCGAAGGTCTTCCTACTGACTACTGACTACTGACTACTGTCTACTGTCTACTGTCCACTTCCCTTCCCATGCCCTTCGCCCAGAGCTTAACGACCGTGGACGAGACGACGGGGCTGCCGTTCGTCTTCCTGCTCCTCGTGGTGGCCGCCGCCGGCGCCATCATCGGCAGCTTCCTCAACGTCGTCATCCACCGCCTGCCGCTCGGCGAGTCGGTGGTCTTCCCGCACTCGCGCTGCCCGTCGTGCGGGGCGGGCATCCGGCCTTACGATAACCTGCCCGTCGTCAGTTGGCTCGCGCTCCGGGGCCGCTGCCGCGCGTGCCGCGCCCCGATCTCGGCGCGCTACCCGGCCGTCGAGTTGCTGACGGCCGCGCTCTTCGCGCTGACCTTCTGGGCGCGCTCGGGCCTGACGCCGGCGCTCCCCTTCGACCTCGCCTTCGTCGCCGCGCTGCTCGCGCTCGTCTTCATAGACGCCGAGCACATGTACCTGCCGAACGTCATCAACTACCCCGGCACGGCCCTCGCCTTCGTCGCCCGGCTCGTCGTGCCGAACCTGTACGGCGTCGGCTTCCTCTGCGCGGCCGGGGGCTGCCCGCCCGAACGCTTGCTGTCACTCCTCAACGCTTTGCTCGGGGCGCTCGCCGGCGGCGGATTTCTGTGGCTGGTGGGCTGGCTGTGGCAGCGCGCGCGGGGCGAGGAGGGGATGGGCCTCGGCGACGTGAAGATGATGTTCATGGTCGGGGCCTACCTCGGCTGGCCTCTGGCGCTTTTGACCATCTTCATCGGCGTGCTCTCCGGCTCGCTCGTCGGCGTCGGCCTGATCGCCGCCGGCCGCGGCCACCTCAAGAGCCGCCTCCCCTTCGGCATCTACCTCGGTCTCGGCGCATACGTCTGCCTGCTCTACGGCCAGACCCTCGTCAACTGGTACGTGTCCAAGTTCCCATAAATCGAAAAGCCGTGAACCGTGAATCGAAAAAGCAGTTCTCAGTCGTCAGTTATCAGCAAAGGCAAAGAGCTGATAACTGATAACTGATAACTGATAACTGATAACTGACTTCTTCTATGCCCCGTTACGAGAACCGGATGCAGTTGGCGCTGGCGCTGCTGGTGGGGCTGTTGCTGGTGGCTAACCTGTTCACGCTGGCGCTGGTGGCTCTGACGCCGGCGACGCGTGCGTCGCGCGCCCCGCTGCTCTTCGCGGTCTTCATCATCACGCTCGTCGTCAGCGTGCCGAGCATCCTTCTGCTGCCGCGCTGGTTGCTGCGCCCCTACCGCCAACTGGTGGACGAGGCCGAGCGCGCGCCGGTCTCCACGAGCGAGCGCGGCGGCGAGCGCGACGAGACGGAGTTCGTCCTCGAAACCTTTCAGGAGGTCGTCGCGCAGCTCCGCTCGAAGCAGCGCGAGCTGGAGCGCCTGAGCGCGCAGGCCAGCGCGCGCGCCCGCACCGCCGAACAGTTCGGCGAGAGGGTCGTCGCCAGCCTCCCTTCGGGCCTGCTCGCCTTCGACGCGACGGGCCGCGCCACCGTCATCAACGCGCCGGCCCGCGCCCTGCTCGCCTTCGAGGGGCCGCCCGAGGGGCAGGACTACCGCGAGCTGTTGAGCGGCGCGCCCGAGCTGGCCCGGCTCGTCGAACGCTGCCTCGGCTCGGGCGAGGTCTACCGGCGCGAGGAGGTTTCGGCGCGCGCCGCGGGCGGGCGCGAACGCAGGCTCGGCGTGACGGTCGCGCCGGTAGACCCCCAACCGGAGAGCGGCGCGCGCGGCGCTTTGTGCATGCTCACCGACATCACCGAGGTGGCGCAGTTGCGCGAGGCGGTCGCGCGCAAGAAGAACCTCGAAAGCCTCGGCGAGATGTCGGCCGGCCTCGCGCACGAGTTCAAGAACGCGCTCGCCACGCTGCACGGCTACGCGCAACTCTTGCAGAACCCGCGGCTCGACGAGGCGGCGCGCGCGGCCGCCACCGCGGCGCTGCTCCACGAGGTGCGCGGCCTCTCCGAGATGGTCACCTCCTTCCTCAACTTCGCGCGCCCCCGGCCGCTCGACTTCGGCGACGTGTCTCTTCGGGAGCTTCTGGAACAATGCGCCTCGGACCTGCGCGCCGTCTTCGAGGAGCGCGGCGTCGCGCTCGAACTCGAAGGCGACTTCGCCGGCGTGCGCGCCGACGAAAGGATGCTGCGTCAGGCCCTCGCCAACCTCCTGCGCAACGCCGCCGAGGCCATCACCGACGGAGCCCCGGAGCGGCGCGTCGGCGTCCGCGGCGCGCGCGTGCGCGACGGGGCCGGGCGCGAGTGGGCCGTCGTCGAAATCGCCGACACCGGCGCGG
>DATMVI010000066.1:0-10480 GCA_035563275.1 Pyrinomonadaceae bacterium | reverse complement strand
GGATGACGGCGACCAATTCGTCCGGCTCGAAAGGCTTCGTCAGGTAAGCGTCCACCCCGGTGCGGAAGCCCTCGATGCGGTCGGCCGTCTCGTCCTTCGCCGTGAGGAAGACGACGGGCGTCAGCGCCGTGCGCGGGCTGGCGCGGAGCTGGCGCGCGAGCTGGTAGCCGTCCATGCCGGGCATCCGGATGTCGCTGACGACCAAGTCCGGCACCGTCTCGGCCACGCGCACCAGCGCCTCGGCGCCGCCGCGGGCCGTCACCACGTCGAACCCTTCGCCGCGCAGGCAGGCCGCGACGGCGCGCAGCAGGTTCGGCTCGTCGTCAACCACGAGTAAACGCTTCGACATTCTCCCTCTCCTCGTCAGCGGCGGCACTTTCTTCACGCCAGACGGGCAGGCGCACCGTGAAGGCCGTGCCCACGCTTTCGCCCGCGGGCGGACTCTCCACCGAGATGCTCCCGCCGAGTTGGTTGACGATGCTGCGCGCCAAGTACAGCCCCAGCCCGACGCCGGGCGCTTCCAAGCCCTCGGACGGAAAGCCCGCCGGGTCGCGCTCGCCCGGAAGTAAGGCGGCCGGCCGGCCCCTGTAGAACTTCTCGAAGACGAAGGGCAGGTCGGCGGGCAGGATGCCGACGCCGGTGTCCCTGACGCTGATTTCGACCCCGCCCGGCTCGCGGGACTCGCCAGCCTTTAAGGTGATGCGTCCTCCCGCGGGCGTGTACTTGATGGCGTTCTCGATGAGGCTACAGACCACGCGCCGTAGCGGCTCGCGGTCGGCCAAGACGTGTGGCACTTCGGCCGGCAACTCCACGTCGAGCGTCAGTCCGTGCGCCTCGGCGGCGTGGGCCTCGACGCGGGCGCAGGCGACGACGACTTCAGCCGGATTCACGCGCGCCCGCGCGACCTTGTACGCGCCAGACTCGATGCGGGATAGGTCGAGGAGGTTTAAGACGAGGTCGATTTGCCGGTCGCACTCGGCGGCGATGGTCTCAAGGTACTCGCGCTGCTCCTCCTCGCTCTGCCCGCCGCGCTGCAAGACGCGCGTCAGCGTCTTGATGGTCGTCAAAGGCGTGCGCAACTCGTGCGAGACGCTGGAGACGAACTCCGACTTGAGCTTGTCCAACTCTTTGAGGCGCTCCTCGCGCTCGGCGATTTGAGCGGCCATCGCGTTGAAGGCGGCGCCCAACTCTCCCAACTCCCCGCCGCCCGAAGCGGGGGCGCGCGCGGTCAAATCACCCGCGCCGATCTCCTGCGCGGCGCGGCGCAGGCGACTGACGGGCCGCACGATGCCGCGCGCGATGAGAAGGGCGGCCCCGACGGCGCAGAGGAGGGCGAGGAGGCTGAAGAGGCCGTGGCGGTAGAGCTGCCTCAGGGCGGGCTCGTACAGCGTCGAGCTGGGGATGCCGACGCTGACCACACAATTAGTGTCGCCCGCGCGAGCCAGCCCGTAGACGCGGCGCACGCCGTCGTAGGGGCTCTCCATCTCGACGACCGCCGTCCGCTCGTCGCCGAGCGCGGCGAGCAGGGGCGCGCCGCTGACGGTCAGGTCTATCGGCTCCGTCGTCGTCTGCCGGCGGTAAAGGCGGCGGCTCTCGGAGTCGAAGACGGCGATGACGGCGCGCTCCGACATCTCGATGTCGCGGAACAACTCGCCGACGGCCGCGCCGTCCACGCGCGCCATCACCGCGCCCTCGCGCGCGGCCGGCACGGCGAGGGCGAAGACGGGGCGCGCCTCGTCGAGCGTGCGGTCGGTGGCGATGACCCACGTGTCTCGGCGGCGGATTTCTGAAAGCAGGTGATCGGTCAGGGCGGGGGGCGGCGGCTCGCGGCCGGGCGGCTGCGCGGCGAGGCTCTCGCCGTTCTGGTCGATGAGGCGCGCGTCGATCCAGTAGGGGCGCGTCTGCGCGGTGAGTCGCAGGTGGTTGGCGAGCTGCGGGGAGCGCAGCGAGACTTCGGCGGCCTCAGCGGCGAGCGTCGAAAGGGGCTGGCGCTGCGCGTCTATCCAGCGCTCGAAGGCGACGGCGGCCAGCTCGGCCTGCTGCCGCATGGCCTCGTCGAGCTGCGCGCGGTTGCTCCGCCAGACGCCCCGCAGGTCTGCCACCCCGACGAGCCCGAGCGGGACGGCGATGACGACCGCCAGCACCAGTAATCGAGCGCGAATGCCCAAAAGCTTGCCCCTTCGAAGCCGCCCCGGCAGCCCCATGCCGTCGGGCGACTGCGGCCACGTTCCTGTCGGGAAAAAATAACCTGTTCGCAAAGTATAGCAACGCTTCCGGGCGGCCGCATAAGGGTAAACACTCACGCCGCGTAAGTGTTCACACTGTTTCGGGCGCGGGCGCGTGTGCGTTAGTTTCGAAGTGACTTTCGTGAAGGGGTGTTGAATGTCTGACGTGATGGTCTTTCGCGCGGACGGCAGAGAGTACCGCGGCTCGTCGGCCTTAGAGATCGTGCAGGCGCTCAGGCTTGAGGCCACGCGCGGCGATGGCTCCGGCCCGCCGCTCAGGCAGTTCCTGCTCGACTCGCTGGAGCAGCTCAGCGACCGCATCCCCCTGCGCGAGATAGACGTGAGCGACCGCCTCGACGAAGAGATGCTGGCGCTCAGCTACCTCTACCTGCGCGACGAGTTCGGGGCGGGCGAGTTGACGGACGTGCCGGGCAGGCAGCGCTGGGCGCACACCCTTTAACGTCGGCGCGGGCGAGTCCGCCGCCTTCTTGAAACAGAGCCTCAGAGGCTCCCTCACCACCCGCGCCCGCTCACCCTGACGGCCGCGGAAAGGAGTCAGGCAGTGAGCAAGGCAAGGAGTTTCCCCGACGAGGCGGCGGGCGATACGACGACGAGAAGCGTCGCCCTTTCCGGTAGGGCGAAGAGAATCGGGATTTACCTCGGCGTCGCCCTCGCCCTCTTCCTGCTCGGGCTGATCCCGATGTGGTTGAAGGCCCGCGAGGCGGCCTCGCAGCGCGACGCGGCGCAGCGCCAACTGCACCTCAGCCAGATGCAGGGCACGCTGGCCTCGGCCGCCATCGACGCCCGCCGCGGCGAGTACGAGCCCGCCCGCCAGACGGCGAGCGAATTCTTCACGACCTTACGCGGCCAGATTGACGCCGGGGGGGACTCCGCGCTGACGGCGCCACAGCGGGAGGCTTCGGCGCCACTGCTCGCACGGCGCGACGAACTCATCACCCTCCTCGCGCGCGGCGACCCGGCCGCGGCCGAACAACTCTCAGACCTCTACGTCTCATACCGGAAGGCGCTCAACGAGGTGCAGGCTAAATGAGCGTCCGCGGGCGACAATTTGGCGCGGCGATCAGAACGCCCAGATGAGCGGAATCAGGAGCGTTCCCAGCAGCCAGAACAGGAGGTTGAGCGGCGTCCCGACGCGAACGAAATCCATAAACCTGTACTGGCCCGGCCCGTAGATGAGCGTGTTCGTCTGATAGCCCACCGGGGTCATGAAACTCAGGGAGGCGGCGAAGGTCACGGCCATCAGGAACGGGCGTGGATTGAGCGCGAGCGACTCCGCCGTGACGATGGCGATGGGCGTAAGCAGGGCGGCGGTGGCGTTGTTCGACATCACATTCGTCAGCAGCGTCGTCAGCAAAAACAGCCCGGAGACGACGGCCACCGGCCCCCACCCGCCCACGCCGGAAATCATCGCGTCCGACATCAGGCGCGCCGCGCCCGACTTCTCCATCGCCACCCCGAGCGTCAGGACGCCCGCCAGCAGGAAGATGATCCTCCACTCGACGGCCCGGTACGCCTCGTCAATCGTCAGGCAGCGCGTCAGGATGAGGAGGAGGCTGCCGACGATGCCGGCGACGACGACCGGCAGAAAGCCCGCCGCGGCGGCCACGACGACCCCGAGGATGATGAGTAGGGCCGGGACTAGCTTGCGCCGCCGGAACTCAGGCAGCCCCACCTCGGAGACGATCAGGAAAGCTTGGCTCTGCTTCAGTTGGTCGAGGCGTTCGCGCCTGACTTCGACGAGCAGCGTGTCGCCCGCGACGAGCGGCGTCGTGCTGATGTTCTCGTGGAGCAACTGCCCGCGGTGGCGGATCGCCAGCACCGTCCCGCCGAACGCGGCGCGGAAATTCGTCTCCTCCAGCGTCTTCGTTTCGAGCGGCGAGTTGAGCGCCACGACCGCCTCGACGAGCGCCGCGCTTTCCGACTCAAGGTCTTCCTCGCGCCACTTGATGCCCGGCTTCAGCCGGACGCCGACCCGGCTCTGAAGCTCCCTGATCCTCCGCACGTCGGTGCGGACGCGCAGCACGTCGCCGGCTTCGAGCGTCATGTCGGGCGGCGGGACGCCGACGCGCTCGCCGCCTCTGGAGACCTCCAGCACGGCGACGTTGAGCTCCCTGACGAGCGGCGACTCCTCAATCGTCCTGCCCACCGAGGCCGACTCCGGCAGCAGCACGATGTCGGTCAGGTACTCGCCCATCCCGAAGCTCTCGGCCAAGTCATCGCCCGCCCTGCGGCCCGGTATCAACCGCACGCCGACCGTCAGCATGTAGACGAGACCGACGCCGAAGAACGTCAGGCCGAGGGGCGCGAACTCGAACATCCCGAAAGGGGGCTGCCCGTGCTGCTCGGCGACGGAGCTGACGAGGATGTTGGTCGAGGTGCCGAGGAGCGTGCAGACGCCGCCGAACATCGAGGCGAACGAGAGCGGAATCAGCAGCTTCGAGGGGCTCACGTCGATGTCGCGCGCGAGCGTGAGCATGACCGGCATGAAGACGGCCACGGCGGCCGTGTTGTTGACGAAGGCCGAGACCGAGCCGACGAAGAGCATCATCGAGGCGAGGGCCAGCCAGAAGCTGCGCCGGCCGAGCCGCACCAGCCCGGCGCCGGCGAAGTTGAGCGCGCCGGTCTTCGACAGGCCCGCGCTCAGGATGAACATCGCCCCGACCGTCACCGTGGCCGGGTTGCTGAAGCCCGCGATGCCTTCCGCCGGCGAGACGACGCCGCTCACGAGGAGCGCGGACATCACCATCAGCGCCACCATATCTACGGGCAGCTTCTCGGTCGCGAATAGGACGACCGCACCGGCGAGCAGCGCCAGCACGAAGGCGATCTCCAGAGTCATGAGGTCATGCCCGTCCTGCCCGTCACGATAAGCTTCGAGTCTTGTCGTCTGTGCCGGGTCAACTCGTGCCGTCGAGCTTCTCCCGCGCTCTGTGTACCGCCGACTCGCCGCCGATCAGCGTCAATACGTCGCCCTCTTGCAGCCTTGTCGAGCCGTTCGGCACGACGAGTTTGTCGTCCCGCTTGAGCGCCGCCACCACGCACCCGCGCAGCGCCAACTCGGCGAGCGTTTTGCCCGCGCCGCCTCCCGCCGCGACGGTGACTTCGGCGACGTGCTCGGGCTCTGCTCCCGCCGCCAGCAGGCGCAGCAGCGAGGGCCTGAGCACCATGTTCTCAAGGATGGTCGCGGCCGCGCGCGCCGGGCTCATCGTCTCGATGCCGGCGGCCTCGAACGCGGCCATGTTCGACGAGTTGTTGGCCCGCGCGACGAGGCGCAGCTTTTGATTGTCACGGCCGAAAGAGGCCCGCGCCACCTGACAGACGAGCAGGTTGACCTTGTCGCTCGACGTGGTCGCGATCAGGCACTTCGCGTCGTCGGCCCCGGCGCGGCGCAGCACCGAGGCGTCCGTCGCGTCGTCGCAGTAGAGGCTCACGCCCTTTAACTCTCCCGCGGCGGCGCAGGCGTCCGGGTTGAGGTCGATGAGCGAGACGGTCTCGCCCGCCCGGTTGAGTTCGGCGGCGAGCAGACGCCCCGTCTCGTCGGCCCCGACGATGATGGTGTGTTTCGGCATGACCTTGAACCTGCGCGCGAGCCAGCCGGCCGCGCTCCCCTCGATGAGCACCGTCGCCAGCACGACCGCGAAGACGAGCGACACGAGCAGACGCCCCTCGGCGTAACCGGCGTCCGTCAGTTCCAGAGCGAAGAACGTGGCGACCGACGCGGCGACGATGCCGCGCGGCCCGAGGAAGGAGACGAACCACTTCTCGTTCCGGCGCAGCTCCGAGCCCCACGTCGAGAGGAAGACCCGGACGGGCCTGACGACCAGCATCAGCAGCGCGACCACGGCCGCGCCCCGCCAGCCGAGCCGCATCAGATCGCTTAACTCAAGGCTCGCGGCGAGCAGGATGAAGACGGCCGAGATGGCGATGGAGGCGATGTCGCCCTTGAACTCCTCGACCTGCTCCTTGTGCGGCACGTCGAGCGTCCCGGTGACTATCCCTGCGACGGCCGCGGCCAACACGCCCGCCTCGTGCGCGAGCAGTTCGGCCACCGTGTAGGCGAAGAGCGCGGTGCCGAGTATCCCGAGGCGCGCGAACTTCGACGGCAGCAGTCGGAACCTGCCGGCGAGGAGCCACACCGCGCCCGCCGCCGCCGCGCCGACGGCCGCGCCCGCCGCCAGCGTCGTCAGCCCGTGCAGCGTCGCGTAGCGCCACCCGCCGGGCGTCGTGATGGCCGTGAAGACGAGCGCGGCGAGGATGACGCCCAAAGGGTCGGCGATGACCGACTCGCTCTCCAGCGTCGTCCTCACGCGGCGGTTCACCCGCACCTTCTGCAAGATGGGCGTGATCACGGTCGGCCCCGTCACCGAGACGATGGCCCCGAAGAGCAGGCTCAGCTCCCACGACCACCCGAGCAGCAGGGCGACGAGCAGCCCGGCGAGCAACGTGGTGATCAGCAACCCGACGCTCACCAGCCCGACGACCGCGCGCGACGTGTGGCGCAGCTCCGAGACGTTGAGGAGTAACCCGCCCTCGAAGACAACGACGGCCACGGCCGCGCGCACGACAACGCGCAGCGTCACGCCGAGCAGTTCCGGCTGGACGAGTCCCAGCACGGCCGGGCCGAAGAGGAGACCCGCGACGAGCAGCGGCCCCGTCGCCGGGATGCGCAAGCGCTCGGCGAGGATTTGCGCCGAGGTGCCGACGAGGAGCACCAGCACGAGCGTCGCCAGCACGACGAGCGCCGGCGCGTGGTGGTGCAGTTGTTGGATGAACGACTCGAACAAGCCTTCCGCCTCGTTTGAAATCCGGTTAAATGTAGCGACGACGCGAGACGCACGGAAGGTTCGTCCCGATTTTCCACCAGTCTATGAGCGGGAAATTCATCCGGCCTCGCCCCGCGCCCGCTACGATTAGCCCCGGCAGAAACCGGAGGCTCGCGCGCGGCCCGTCCCACATGAGATAAAGTTTGCGCGTCACCCGCAGCTTCTCAACTCTTGCCGCCACCCTTCTCCTTCTCCGTAGCGCTTCGGACGAGCGGCTCCGTGCGGCCTGCCGCGAGCGCGTGGCCGCGCCTGATGTCGGAGACGCGGACGACGAATTTCTCGGACATGCCGGCCTTCTCGATCATCTGCCGGAGCGCCGCCTCGTCGAGCTTCGACACGTCAACGCCGGCGGCGCGTAAATCTTCGCGCAGCCGCTCGACGGTGTTCGTCTTGCGGTCGTACACGTCCGGGTAGACGTGCAACACGCCGCCCTCGACGACTTCAGTGTCGTAGTTGATGTCCACGGGCAGGGGCTCTTCTAAAGGGAGGACGCGGCGCTCGCTGTCTCCGCGCGCTTGGCTAATCTCTTCGCCGGTGATGTCGAGAGCACGCGCGCGAACGATGCGCTCGGTCAGGTCGAAGAGGTCGTCGGTGAGCATGCGGACGCACCCATGCGAGACGAGCGAGCCGATGTCGGAAGGCTTGGCGGCCTCGTGGATAAGGTAGGCGTCGCCGAGCGGAATCTTGATCTTGCCGAGCGGGTTGCGCGGGTCGTCGGCGGGGATGCGTTCGTAGGGCTCGACCTCATCCGACTCTCGCACCCACGCGCTGTCGGGCGGCACCCACGCCGGGTTGAGGATGATCCGCGTCGCCCGGCGCTCACCCACGGGGATGGGGAAAGCCTTGCGGCCGACGCCCACCGGATAAGTCGCCACCTCCTTGCCGTCCTGCCACAAGGTCAGCAGGAACGCCGGCACATTGACCGTGATGCGGATGTCGGGGCGGTTCGGCCGTAGCGTGGCGCGCACGACGCGGCCACCCGTCGCCTTGTCTGAGCGCGCGGACTCGTCCTCCCCGACCGAAGCCCCGTCTGCACTACTCGCCTTCGTCTCCGCGCCGTTGGAAGTCTGTGACGCGCTTCGGTCGTCCGCCTCGCCAGTCGCGGTGCGCGTCGTCAGGGCGATCCGCTCCGTCTGTTTCCGCGTGCCGTCGGGGTAGGCGACGCGCGCCCACACGTCCCCGGCGAAGTCCGCGGGGGCCTGCAAGGTGGTTTGAAACTCGTCGCCTCCGCCGCCCGCCGGAGTCGGCAATTTTTTAAGCTCAAGGAGAGCGCCCTGCTCGTCGGCGATGACGGGGCGGTAGAGCAGCGTGACCTCGCTCGCGCCGGGGGCCTTGACGGTCAGCGTCACGGCGTCGGAGCCCGCGACCTGCCAACCGCCCGCGCCCTCCTCGACCGGCGAGGCGGCAATGGTCGGCTGCTGCGAGGAGGCCGGAGGGGTCGGCGTCGCCGGCGTGCTGCCCTGCAACTCGACCTTCCGCTCCTGCACCGCGCAGGCGGCAGCCGTCCCGAGAGTCAGCACCAAGACGAGGATGAAATGACACTTAACCGTTAAACTTTTTCGCATGGAGCGCCCTTACAGTTCTTGCCTGATTATTGTCTTCTTGAAGATAGTGAAACGGGGGCGGTAGCGCAGCAGTGAAATTACACAGCTCGTGTGAGTGTTAACCCCTACTTGGGTGATTACACTCAAACCGGGTGGGGGATATTACTGATGCGGGTCTGACTACACAGACATTAACTTACTTGTCGGACAGGGTAAAGGAGGCGAAGTTGTGCGTGACACGACGGCGGTGGCGCTGAACGCTTCGGGCTCGCGATGAAGCAGGCGACCGGGCCCCCGCCCGAACGCCCGCCGCTCGACGCCGAGCGGAGAGAGCTGCTCGCGCGGCTCGAAGACTGGCTTGAGACGCCGATGCTCGTGCTCGGCTTCGTCTGGCTCGCGCTACTCATTGTGGAATTCACGCGTGGCCTCCCGCCGCTCTTAGAAGCCGCCGGCACCGCCATCTGGATCATCTTCATCGTGGACTTCACCCTGAAGTTCGCGCTCGCCCCCGACAGGTCCGACTACCTGAAGGCGAACTGGCTGACGGCCCTCGCGCTCGCCGTCCCGGCTCTGCGCGTCTTTCGCATCTTCCGCGCCGTGCGCGTCGTCAGGGCCGCCCGCGCCGCGCGGGGGCTGCGCCTGTTCCGCGTCGTCAGCTCGCTCAACCGCGGGATGCGCGCCCTCGGCGCGGCGATGCGCCGTCGCGGCTTCGGCTACGTCGTCGCGCTGACCGTCATCGTCGCCCTCTCGGGCGCGGCCGGCATGTACGCCTTCGAGAACGAGTCGCCCGACAGACGCGGCTTCGCCTCCTACGGCGAGGCTCTGTGGTGGACGGCGATGGTGATGACGACGATGGGCTCGGACTACTTCCCGCGGACGACCGAGGGGCGCGTGCTCTGCTTCGCCCTCGCCGTCTACGCCTTCGCCGTCTTCGGCTACGTGACGGCGACGCTCGCCACCTTCTTCGTCGGGCGCGACGCCGAGAGCGCCGAGGCCGAGGTAGCCGGGGCCGAACAGATCGAGAGCCTGCGGGCGGAGGTCGCCGCCCTGCGTGAAGAGCTGCGGGCCTTCGCGCGCGGTCATAGGTCTGGCGGTGACGGTCCCGACGAGGCGGACACGCCGACGGATAACAGATAGGGGTGAGAGGTTGATTACCTTACTTAGAGACGAAGGACGAACGGCGGGGAGCCGTCCCGGCTCAGGGCGAATCTACGGGACGTGAGGCGGCGCAGCTTCAGCCGAAAGCGGAGGCGTAGACCAGCACACTGCCGATCGCCGCGAAGAGAGCGCCGGCGCAGGCGAAGATGATCTCCGGCGCGTAGAGCTTGTACGAAGAGGCGACGCGCGCGTCGCTCGGGTCGCGGCGGAGGTACAGGACACTGACCCGGTCGCCGACGCGGTAGGCGGGCCGGCTGCTCGACGTGTCGTCGGTGAACTCTACGGGCCTGCCGTCCGGGCCCGTGAAGCGGACGACCGGCGCGTACGTCACGCGGCGGCCGCGAAGCTCGCTCATGCCGACGACTTCACCCGGGGTCGCTACCGCCTCGGCGACGAAACGCCTGTTCCGCCTCAACGAGAAAGAGGCTGCGAGGACGACGGAGCCGCCGAGAACGATGAAGAGCAGGCCGATCAGTAATGTTGCCATAATCGGGAGCCGCCGCGCCGCGGCTTCATGCGCTTCCACTGTGAATACTGTGGGGCCGGGCTCTAGTCCCGGCGCTGCCGGGAGCGGAAAAGGGAAGCGTCGAAGACTTCACGGCGTGGTGGCTGACGCTTCGTCCGCCGCGAAATCCATCGTGTCCATGTCTTCGTCGCCGGCCACGGGCTGCCCCAGCAGCTTGAGCCAGAGGAAGCCGGCCGTCCCCGC
>DATMVI010000065.1:0-7855 GCA_035563275.1 Pyrinomonadaceae bacterium | reverse complement strand
CGACTCAGGCATCAAACAGAGTAAAAGGAGAAAGAGAATGGCAGCGACACAACTTCCGACGATGACTTTGAACGTCACGGAGGCGGCGGCCGGCGAGATCAGGAAATTCATGGAGGGCGAGGAGGGGCTGCCGGAGTCGGCGGGCCTGCGCGTGCGCGTCGTGCCGGGCGGCTGCTCGGGCTTCCAGTACAGCCTCAACATCGAAGAGTCCTCGCGCCCGAACGACCACATCATGGAGTCGCACGGCGTCCGCCTCTTCGTCGACATGTTCAGCGCGCAGTACCTCAACGGCGTCGAGATCGACTACGTGACGGGCGTCATGGGCTCGGGCTTCACCTTCAAGAACCCGAACGCCACGGGCGGCTGCGGCTGCGGCTCGTCCTTCACGGCCTAAATTCCGACCTCCGTCGAGCTTGGCGAGCGGCCGGCCGAACGCGGGCGACACGGGGCGGGCGCGGGGGCCACGGGGGGACGACTTCTTCTCCGTGAACCCCGGGTTCCCCTCCGCGCCCTCCGCGTCGGAGTGAAGAGCCGCCACACCCGGCGAAGACTTCAACACCAACCACAGGAGCGAAACAGATGCCGAGGATCGAGGCGGAGACGGCGGCGGGGGCGCAGGCCTTCGAGGCGGCCGAGGGGCGCAAGCTGGTGCTGGCCATCGAGGACGCCGGCATAGACATCCTGCACCGCTGCGGCGGCAACGCGAAGTGCACGACCTGCCGCGTCGAGGTGCTGGCCGGCGACCCCGGCGAGATCGGCCCGGCCGAGCGCGACCGGCTGGCCGTCGAGACGGGGCTGCCCGAGACCGTGCGGCTCTCGTGTCAGGTGCGCGTCGCGGACGACCTGAAGGTGCGCGTCATCAATCAGGCGAGCGTCAAGGGCATCGACGCCGGCCCGCGTCCCGTCGAGGGCTGAAGGCGCGGGCCGCGCGCGGCGCGAAAGTTTAAGGGGCGGCGGGACTCTTCCGCGGAAGAGTCCCGCCGCCCCTTTCTCACAGGCACTTGCGCAGTCGCCCGGCGCTGCCGCGCGTGAGCGTGAAGGTGAGCGCCTCCGCGACGCCTTCGGCCTCGACGCGCAGAGTCATCGTGTCGCCCTCGACCTTGCCGCTGTAGCGCGCGGGCAGTCTCTCCTCGCCCGCGCCCTCGCGCACGGGGCCGCCGCGCTCCCTCGTGAAAGTGCCGCGCGCGTCGAAGCCGCCGGCGGCGTCGGGCGCGGGGCTTTCGAGCGTGCCGTGCGCGCAGTCGAACTCGACCTCCGCGCCCGCCTCGCCCACTTCGAGCCGCGCGCCCGTGCCGCCCCACGCCCCCTCCAAGCCTTTCGACCTCCCGCCCTGAGCCATCGGCGCCCGGCCTCCCCGGCCGTCGGCGTCCGCGCCCGCGCACGAGCCGCCCTGCGCGCCGAGCGCGGCGAGCAGCAGCAGCGGCAGCGCGCAGGCCGTCAGCCTCCTGCGTCCGTCTCCGTTCATCGCCGTACACCCCCGCCCGCAAGGATAAACCCGCGGGCGCGCCGGGGCGAAGCGCGGCCCAAGATTGTTGCGCCGCCGCCGCGGTTTTTGTGTTAATCTCTCGCCCGCGCAACAGACGAAACGTGACCAGCCGGCGGCCCTTCGACCGCGACCGCACGCCCTCGCGCCTCAACGCCCGCGGATGCGCCCCGGCCCTGTTCGCCCAACCCCAGAGATTCGGAGGACACAGATGTTCGAGTCAGGCCTGCAACTGCCCTTGAGCTTTGCCATGCTTCAGGACGACATCTTCCACGCGCCGAGCGGTCAGGAGTTGATCCGGATCATCTTCCGCTGGGTCCACTTCGTCGCGGGGATCACGTGGATCGGGATGCTCTACTTCTTCAACCTCGTCAACGTCAACTTCATGAAGGCGCTCGACGCGCCGACGAAGAAGGTGGTCGTGCCCGAGCTGATGCCGCGGGCGCTCTGGTACTTCCGCTGGGGCGCGCTCGTGACGGTCTTCGCCGGCATGTCCTACTACGCGATGTACATCCTGCGGCCCGACGTGGTCAACCAGCGCGCGGCCGGCGGCGACGCGAGCCTCCTCATGGTCTTCCTCGGCTGGCTCGCCATCTCCATCGTCTTCTGGGTGATCTACTTCTTCCTCCTGCCGAAGCTGACGAAGGACGGGCGCATCCTCGGCGTCGTGACGGCCGTGCTCGTCATCCTGATGTCCGTCCTCATCGTGTGGTGCCTGAACGACCAGCTCGAACACCGCGGCGACAGCTACGCCAGCAACAAGACGCTCTCCATCGGCATCGGCGGCGCTCTGGGCATGATCATGCTCTTCAACGTCTGGGGCATCATCTGGCCGGCGCAGAAGCGGATCATCGCCGGGACGGTCTCGGGCGACCCCGCGCCGCCCGAACTCGCCCGCCGCGCCTTCCTCGCCTCGCGCACCAACACGTGGCTCTCGCTCCCCATGCTCTTCTTCATGGCGACCTCGCACGGCGACTACGTCATCCTCGGCAAGTAAGAGTCTAAAGACGGGGCGGCGGGGGGCTCGCGGGTTACGTCAGCGATGCTGTCGACGTAACCCGCGAGCCCCCCGCCGCCCAGTTTTTAAACCCCCGCCCGCTCGCCCCGCCCGCGGTGATGTTTTATAATGCGCGCAGACAACAACCACGCAGGCAGCAGAAGACGGTGACGCGCGGGCAGGCTTCGGAGCCGCCCGCGCGGGGACACTTTTTTCCACTCGCCGCCGTGACAAGGAGGAACGCGCATGACTGACACCAAGGTTTACAAGCCGAAACAGTTCGACCTCTCGGGCCTGAACGGCATCTCGGACAAGACGCTGGAGATGCACTTCAAGCTCTACGAGGGCTACGTCACGAACACCAACACGCTGACCGAGCGCATCGCCGAATTCCTGCGCGACGGCAAGGTCGATCAGGAGGAGATGCCGGCCTACTCGGAGCTGACGCGGCGGATGGGCTTCGAGTACAACGGCATGGTGCTGCACGAGTGGTACTTCGGCAACATGAAGAAAGGCTCGACGACGAGCGACCCCGAGAAGAACTCGAACTTCTACCGGCTGGCCGAGCAGTCCTTCAGCAGCTACGAGACGTGGAAGGCCGACTTCGTCTCGGTCGGCAAGATGCGCGGCGTCGGCTGGGCCGTCTGCTACCAAGACCCGATCAACAACACGCTCTCGAACCACTGGATCACGCTGCACGAGGTGGGCAACGTCGCCGGCTTCGTCCCCGTCCTCGTGATGGACGTGTGGGAGCACGCCTTCCTGCTCGACTACAAGCCGGCCGAGCGGCCCAAATACATCGAGGCCTTCTTCTCCAACATCGACTGGGCCGCCTGCGAGCAGCGCCTCCAGCAGGGCGTCATGGCCCGCCCGGCGGCGGCGGCCGAAAGCAAATAAGTTCGGGCGAAAGACGTAAACAGAACCGCGGGCGGGGCTCGGGCCGCGCGGCCGGGCGCCCCGGAGCGTTCGGTCAGGTGACTCGCCGCCGGCTCGCCCCCGCCCGCGGTTACGTTTGAACTCCAAACTTAATTGGTTATACTCGCCGCCGAAATTCTTACCGCACACCGGAGGACAGCATGAGATTTTCCCTGACGGCGCTCCCCCTATGCGCCCTTTTACTCGCGGGCTGCGGGGCGGGCACGAACACGAACAACGCGGCGAACGCCCCGGCGACGCCGGCCGCCTCGCCGTCGCCCGCCGCCCAGACGCTGACGGAGACCGGGCGGCCGCAGAGGATTCAGGAGCAGGCGGCGCAGCGCGGCGAGCAGGAGTCGGCCGCGCCCGTGCTCAGGATCGTCGAGCCGGCCGAGGGCGCCACCGTCGAAGGCTCGACCGTCCGCGTCCGCCTCAACCTGAGCGGCGACCTCAAGGGCTACCAGCCGCACAAAGACCCGGCGACGCAGGCCGGCAACCACATCCACGTCATCCTCGACAACCAGCCCTACGAGGCTTACTACGACCTCGGCCGGCCGTTCGAGCTGCGCAACGTCGCGGCCGGCCGCCACACCCTGCGCGTCTTCGCCTCGCGCCCGTGGCACGAGAGCTACAAGAACGAAGGCTCGTTCCAGATGGTGAGCTTCGAGGTGCGCGGCGGCGGCGACCCCGCGCGCCCGACGACCACCGGCACGGGCCAGAGGATGGCCGACCCCGCCAACGCCAACGCGAACGCGAACGCCAACGCCAACGCCGCGGCCACACCCGAGGGCAAGGAGATGGCGGCGAGCACGGGCGGGGCCGTGGACACGTCGAAGCCGCTCTTGACCTACAGCCGCCCGAAGGGCGAGTACAAGGGGGCGGACGCCGACCCCATCATGATCGACTTCTGGCTGACGGGCGCGAGGCTGCAAGGCGACGGCGGCGAGTACCGCGTGCGCTACTCGGTGGACGGCGGCGAGCCGAAGTTCATCGACCGCTGGCAGCCCGTCTGGCTCGCGGGCTGGACGGCCGGCAAGCACACCGTCCGCCTCGAACTCGTGGACAAGGCCGGCAACCCCGTGGACAACGGCGGCTACAACACCACCTCGCGCGACATCACCGTGGTGAAGTGACGGGGGAAGTAGACAGTAGACAGTAGCCAGTAGCCAGTAGGAAAAACAGTTTCGGCGGGCGTTCGAGGTTTCAACTCGACGCCCGCCGATGCTTTTCTACTGGCTACTGACTACTGGCTACTGGCTACTGTCTACTTCTTTTCACGGCAGCCCCTCGACCTTGACGTAGAAGCGGAAGTTGCCGGTCTGGACGACGCCGAGCCGCCACTGGAGGTCGATGGTCGCGCCGGGCGCGAGCGGCGCGGCGAGCGTCACGGCGTCGGCCGAGAGCGTGGAGTTGAAGCCGCCGCCCGAGGTTTGCGCGGGCGGGTTCTCCAGCGTCGTGCCGCGGACGGTGGTCTGCGTGCCGCCCGTCAGCGTCACCGTCTCGTCCGAAGAGCTGCGGGCGCGCATGTCGGCCGTGGCGCCGCCGGGCGAGGGGTAAGTCGTGACCTCGATGACGCGGAAGCGCAGGCGCGTGACGGGCAGCCCCGTGTTGTTCGTGTAGCGGCGGCGGATGGTGAGCGTGCCGAGCGGCGAGTTGTTCGCCGGGTCGGCCGTGTGCTCGCGGACGCGGTTGGGCGGGGCGGCGGCCGGCTGCTGCGGGTCGATGAGCGTGGGCACGAGCGTGGCGGCGCGCTCGACGGGCGCGGAGAGGTTCTGCGGCCCCGGCGCCCCGAGCCTGCGGCCCGCGCCCGCGTCCGTCCCCGCCGTGTCGGCGAAGAGGAAGTCCGAGGCGTTGGCGCCCGTGTCCTGCGCCCGCCCGTCGGTCGCCAGACCTTCCTTGCGGAACCACGAGTGCTCGGCGTCCGACTCGTTCGTGTTGAGCGCGGCGTGGCCCGCGCCCTCCCTGAAGAGCGCGTTGGTCTCGCAGGCCGAGCCGGCCGCGTCGAGCCGGTTCGCGGGGGTGAAGCCCGCGGGGTTGGCGGTGCGGAAGAGGGCGAGGCCGCGGCCGTTGACGTTGGGCGCGGCGCACGCGCCGGCGCCGGGCGCGAGGTCGGGGATGTCCGTGGCGTAAGCGCCGTCGGGCGTCGCCGTCGAGGCCGCGTTGCAACTGTAGCCGGCCGGGTGGGCGCCGAGCGAGTAGCCGTTGACGTTGGCGGCGAGGTAGTGGCCGCGCGCCGGGATGACCGTGCCGTTGGGGACGACGAACTTGGCGGCCGCGGGGCTGTCGGACGAGACGACGGCCCAGCCGGGCGCGCCGCTCGCCGGCGGCGTCGGGTCTGAGACGATGATTGCCGCGTCGGTGTTGTTGTAGAGTTCGACGAATTCGTCCTGCGCGCCGCCGGGGCCGCGCAGGCGGTACTCGCTGATCTTCACGCTGTCGAGCGCGGCGGGCGCGATGACCACGTCGTTGCTCGCCATCGAGAAGTCGTCTATGAGTCCGACGAGCGCGTCGTTCGGCCCGGTCTGCGACCAGAGGTCGAAGCCGTTGACGGCGCGCGGCGTCGTGCCCCCGCCGAAGCTGCCCGTCTTCCACGCGGACTCCCACGTCGAGCCGGTGGTCGCGCCGACGAGCTGGTTGTTGAGGTCGTAGACCGAGAGGCGGATCACGTCGTTCGGGCGCGTGCCGTTGAGGCCGTCGAAGAAGAAGATGTCGTAGTCGAGCCTGTACCACGCGCCCCACGTCAAATTCTCGGCGACGGTCTGGACGCAGAAGCTGGCGATGTCGGCGCCCGACCTGTACCAGCCCATCTCGAAGCGGAGGTTGCCGGTGTTGTTGACGTTGGCGACGCGCACCTGCGCGTAGCGGTTCGCGCCGTCGGCCGCGCCCTTGCTGCTCGGGTTGAGTTCGGCGATGCGGCCGTCGGCGCGCGTCGAGGCGACGGGGGCCGAGGGCGCGCGGTAGTAGAGGGAGGCCGTGAAGTGGTTGCGGGGCGAGGCGACGGGCGCGCCGCCGGCCGTGCTCCCGGCCTCCCCGGCCGGGTCGATGGTGGCGGAGAAGAGGTGGTTCGAGACGCCGAAGAAGTCCACGTTGCGCGTCCGCAGCGCGAGCAGTTGAGAGCCGAAGGCGGCGGGGTTGCCGGCGGGCACTGATTCGACCACGCCCTTCGTCGGGCTGTTCGAGAGGTGGCCCCAGCCCTGCTGCCCGTTCACGTCGCCGGCCGCGAACTCCGGCGACTCGAAGCCGGTCGTGTAACTCGACTGCGCGAAGGCCGCGCCCGCCGACAACTGTGCCGCGACGGCGAAGGCCGCGCACGCTCTCATCAACTTAAGAATCCTCATTCATTCTCCCCGCACGGCGCGCGGCCCGGCTCTCGCGCAGGCGCGGCCCGTGCTTTTGATAATCTCGGTCGGGATAACTTTCGGTGAGACGTTGATGAGGGTGAGAAGCGCCGGCGGCATTATAGCGGCTCGCGATTGAGCGCGACAACCGCGCGAAGACCGTCCCGCCGCCGCGCGCGGAGTTGTCTCGGGAGGGCGTCGGCTCTTAAACTCTCAAGGCGCGGCCCGGCGGGTTTTCTACCGACTACTGATTACTGACTACTGACAACTTCCCGTGTCCACTTCCCTGAACGGCGATTCGTTGAAGGCGAGAGGCGAGGCGTTCGCGGCGCTCGTCGCAGAGGCGGCGGCGTGCCGGAGGTGTCCGGCGATGTGCGGCCGCAGCGCCGTCCTGAGCGAGAGGAACGGGCGCGTCGGGGCGCGCGTGATGTTCATCGCCGAAGCGCCGGGCCGGCAGGGCGGCGACCGCACGCGCGTGCCGCTCTCGGGCGACCAGTCGGGCCGCAACTTCGCCCGCTACCTAGCCTCGGCCGGGCTCGCCCGCGACGAAATCTTCATCACCAACGCGGCCCTCTGCAACCCGCGCTCCGAGACCGGCGCCAACCGCAAGCCGACGCGCGAGGAGGTCGCCAACTGCTCGGGGTTTCTGCGCCGGCAGGTCGAGACGGTCGGCGCGCCCGTCGTCGTCACGCTCGGCGCCGTCTCGCTTGCCGCGCTCCGGGCCGTCGAGTATCATCGGCTCTCGCTGAAGGAGCACGTCGGCCAGATACACGGGTGGCACGGCCGCCTGCTCGTGCCGCTCTACCACCCGAGTCCGCAGGTGCTCGCCTCGCACCGCCGCGAGGCGGCGCAACTCACGGACTACGAGTCGGTCGCCCGCGCGCTGCGGCTCGCCGCCGCGCCGGCCCGCCGGAAGTGAAGAGGTTAAAAACGAAGATGAGAACACAGACGAAGCCCCCCGCCACCCTCAACAGACTCGCCTCGGCCCTGCTCGTCGTCGCGCTCGCGTCCGCCGCGGCCCTCGCGCAGCAGCCGTCGGGCGCGTCCTACGGCGACGGCGCGGCCAAGCCGGCGGCGGCCACCGCCAGCGCCACCGTCCGCATCACGTCCGCGCCGAAGGTC
>DATMVI010000064.1:0-2038 GCA_035563275.1 Pyrinomonadaceae bacterium | reverse complement strand
GTGCCTACGAGGTCGCGCTCGCCGACCCGAAGCGGCTGCGCGGCGCGCGCGCGTCCGCGGCGCACGACGGCGGGCGCGCGCAGCTCGCGGCGCAGATGCCCGGCCGCGTCGTCCGCGTGCTGGTCGAGGCCGGTCAGGAGGTCGAGGCCGGCCAGCCGGTCGTCGTCGTCGAGGCGATGAAGATGCAGAACGAGATGAAGTCGCCGAAGGCCGGCACGGTCGCCGAGGTGCGCGCCCAGCCCGGCGCGACCGTCAACCCCGGCGACGTGCTCGTGGTAATAGAGTAGACAGTAGCCAGTAGCCAGTAGCGCTCCGCGTGACCGATGCTGTCGCCGACGCCCGAACGACTCGCCGCCGCAGGTCTCCTTACTGACTACTGACTACTGGCTACTGTCTACTTCCTTTTATGCCCGAAGACTTACGCATCCTGCTGTGGGACATTGACGGGACGCTGATCCGTTCGGTGCGGGCCGGGGCGTTCAAGGAGTACACGATCCCCGTTCTGGAGAGCGTGTTCGGGACGGCGGGGCGGCTGGCGGAGATGAGCGTGTCGGGGATGACCGACTTGCAGATCGTCGCCGAGGCGCTCGCCGGCGAGGGTTTCACGCCGGAGCAGATTCGCGGGCGCGTCGCCGACCTGCGCGAGCGCTACCTCGCCGAGTTGGAGCGCGCCTCCTCAGACCTGAGCCGCGGGCCGCTCTTCGAGTTGCTGCCGGGGGTGCGCGAGGTGTTGGAGGCCGCGGAGGCGAGCCCGCGTTACCGCTCGGCGCTGCTGACGGGTAACGTCGAGCCGGCGGCGCATTTGAAGTTGCGGCTGATGGGCCTGACCGAATTCTTCCGCCTGCCGGGCGCGTTCGGCGACGACTCGCACGACCGCCGCGACCTCCCGCGGCTCGCGCAGGAACGCATCCGCCGCCACATGGGCTTCGACCTCCGCCCCTCGCAGTTCATCGTCATCGGCGACACGCCCAACGACATCGCCTGCGCCCGCCACTTCGGCGCGCGCGCCGTCGGCGTCGGCACCGGCCGCATGAACAGCCTCGCCACCCTCGCCCCGCACGCGCCCGACGCGCTGCTCCCCGACCTCTCCGACACGGGACTGGTGATGCGGACGCTCGACGCGCTCTAACTTGAGAATCAAGAATTAAGAATTAAGGCAACAATGTATTTGACTCACCCGGCCTGAGAGCGGCGGCGCCTCATCCCTTTATGTTTCTTCGCGCTCGGAAGCTTGGCGGGCAGGTCTAGCTTGTCGTCGATGAGTACGTCAACCCAGACGTTCGCCGCCCGCCCGTACTCTAACAAGACCGGCAACGGCGGCGAGCTTTACGGAAAGGCGAGGGAGTCGGCGCGAGACGGCTGAGGGGTATGACGGGCGTCGGAAGGTGTCAACAGATTTCTGATTTCCGGAGTGTCAGGCATCAGCCGTCAGTCCCCGGTAAAGACGAAACCGATGACTGATAGCTGACGGCTGAATCGAACCTCCTTCAAGGCCGGTGGAAGCCGCGCTCGATGTCGCGCTTGGTGAGGCGGAGGATCGCGGGGCGGCCGTGGGGGCAGGTGGTGGGCGAGGAGGTGCGCAGCAGGCGGTCGATGAGCCAGCGCATCTTCTCCTCGGTGAGCGGCATGTTGACCTTGATGGCGGCGTGGCAGGCGAGCGAGGCGGCGACGCGCTCGCCGAGCGTGGCCCGCGCGCGCCCGCGCCGCTCGGCGTCCACCGTGTCGAGGACTTCCCGCAGGAGGTTCCGCACCTCGCCGGCCGGGAGGTCGGCCGGGACGGCGCGCACCGCCACCGTGCGCCCCGACAGACGCATCAGCCCGAAGCCGTAGCGTTCCAGCTCGGCGGCCACCTCGTCGAAGGCTGCGGCCTGCGCGGGCGTGAGGTCGAAGATCTCGGGGACGAGCAGGTTCTGCGACTCGGGCGCGCGCCGGTCTTCGAGCCGGCGGTACTTGTCGAAGAGGACGCGCTCGTGCGCGGCGTGCTGGTCAATGAGGAGCAGCCCCTCGGGGTCGGTGGCGAGGATGAAGCTCTCGTCGA
>DATMVI010000063.1:0-4753 GCA_035563275.1 Pyrinomonadaceae bacterium | reverse complement strand
CAGCGCCGCGCGCGCGCCAGCGCCCGGCCCGGCTCGAAGACGAGGGGCGCGGTGCTCGTCGTCGCCCGTCCCTGTCCCAATGACTCGTCCATCAACGCTTAGCCGCGCGCCCCGGCCGGACGCGCTGGCGGCCGCCCTCGTCACGCTGCTGCCGCTCGCCTACTTCCTGCCGGCGGCGCGCGGCCTCGTCTTCCTCGCGCCCGACGACGGCGTCATCTTCAACGTCCCCCTGCGGGTCGCGGCCGCCAACATCCTGCGCGCCGGCTCGCCCCCGCTCTGGAACCCTTACCTCTTCTCGGGGATGCCCCTGCACGCCTCGGCGCAGGGCGGCCTGCTCTTCCCGCTCAACTGGTTCTACTTCCTGTTTGACGCGCGCGCGGCGACCAACCTGATGGCGCTCTCGGCCTACATGCTGGCGGCGCTCGGCGCCTACCTCTTCGCGCGGCGCGGTGGGGCGAGTGTCGCCGGCTCGATCCTGACGGGCGTCGTCTACCAGTCGTGCGGCTTCATGGTGGCGCAGCTCGGGCACATCAACGTCGTGCAGACGGCGGCGCTGCTGCCGTGGCTCCTGTGGGCCGCCGACGGCTACGGCGCTCGGGGCGGGCGGGGGTACGGGCTGGCGGTGGCCTGCGTCGTGATGCTGCAAGGCTTCACGGGCCACCAGCAGACGCTCGCCTACTCGCTGCTGGTCGCGGCCGCCTACGCGTTCGTGATGTCGCGCGCGTCGGCGGGGGCGGCCCGCCGTTTCTACCTTCAGACGTTGGCGCTGATGGCCGCGGGTGTGCTGCTCGCGGCCGCGCAAATCTTACCGACCTACGAGTTGATGCGCAACAGCCTGCGCTCCGCGGCCTCTTACGACTTCTTCACCTCGTTCTCCCTGCCGCCGCGCTTCCTGCTGACCTTCTTCGCGCCCTACGTGGCGGGCGGCGGCGACGGCCGGCTGTTCCGCGCCCCCTACGCGGGGCCGCCCTTCTACGGCGAGTTCATCGCCTACGCCGGGCTCGGCGCGCTGATGCTCGCCGCTCTGGCCGCGCTGTTGAAGCCGGACGCGCGGACGAAGTTCTGGGCCGCGGCCGCCTTCGTCGCGCTCGCGCTCGCGCTCGGGCACCACTGGCCTTTCGGACTCTACAAGGTCGTCTACTACGTGCCCGGCCTCAACCTCTTCCGCGTGCCGGCGCGTCACGTCATGGAGGTGGACTTGGCGCTGGCGGTGCTGGCCGGCCGCGGGTTGACGGCGCTTCAGTCCGCGCCCGACCGCGGGAGGGCGAAGCGGCTCGCCCTCGTCGCCGGCGCGGCGGTGTTCGTCCTAACCTGCCTCGTCGTGACCGCCGGGCGGCCGCCGGACTTCAAGCTCGCGCGCGAAGCGCCGGTCACGCTGCTGCGCGCGCCGGAACTGTTTCTGCCGGTCGTCGTGGCGGCCCTGAGCGCGTGGGCGCTGTGGAGGTTCGCGCGGCGGCCGGGCGCGGCGGCGGCGCTGCTGCTCGTCGGCGTCGTCGCGCTGGACTTGATGCTGTGGGGCCAGTTCAGCGGGTGGCGCGTGTCGAGCCCGAAGCGCGACGACGCGGTGTGGCGCGAGCCGCCGCCGCTCAAAATCCTGCGGGACGCGGGCGCGTTCGGGGGCGAGCCTTTCCGCATCCTGACCGCGCCGCACCCGTTCGACCCCGCGCGCGAAACGACGGGGCCGATGACCTCGCGCTCGACCGACTGGGTCTACTGGCTCCAGCCCGACGTTTACATGATGCACGGCGTCGAGAACGCCGCCGGCTACGACGGCTTCGGGCTGGCGCGCTACAGCCGGCTGGCGGGCGACATGACGGTCTGGGGCGAACTGCCCGCGCCCGACCGCACGCTGCGCGGCGGGGGGCGCGAGCTTGACGTGCTGGGCGTCCGTTACCTTCTGGCGATGAGCGGGAAGGTGGCGGCCGCGCCGGGGGCGACGCCGGCCGCGCCCGCGCTCCCGGCCACGCAAACCCTCGGCGGCCAACTGTTCGCCGAAGCCGACCTCGGCGCGCCGGGCCTCAAGGCGGGCGCGCGGCTCGCCTTCCTCACGCAGCCCTCCGAGGCCGACCGCGTCGCGCTGCTCACGAACATGTCCTTCGCGGCCGAGGCGCCCGACGGCGCGCGCGTCGCGACGGTGCGCGTGCTCACCGCGGACGGCCGCGTCTTCGAGCTCGAACTGCTCGCGGGCCGGGACACGGCCGAGTGGGCCTTCGACCGCGCCGACATCAGGCCGCGCGTGCGGCACGGGCGCGCGCCCGTGGCGACGAGCTACGCGGTCGAAGACCCGCAGGGCGGGTACGAAGGCCACACCTACGCGGCCGCGCTCGCGCTGCCCGAAAAGATCACGGTCGCGGGTGTGGAGATCGAGGCGGCCGCCGTCGCCGAAGCGCCCGAACTGACGCTGACGGTGCTGCGCGCCTCGCTCGCCGACTCTTCGGGCGGGACGGCCGTCGCGCTGCGCCGCGAATGGCTGACGAAGAAAGGGCTTCGAGTCTCCGGCGTTCTGCCCGGCGCAGGCGCGGCCGTGAGGGAGGGCGTTGACGCCGCGTCGAAGCCCGAAGCCCTCCCCGGCGGTCGGGCCTCTGCTTCGTCTTTAACTCAAGACTCGCGGTGGCGGCTCGTGGGCGAGGCCGACGGCGTGGTGGTTTACGAGAACCTGCGGGCGCTGCCGCGGGCGTGGCTGGCGTCGGAGGCGCTGGCGGCGTCGGAGGAGGAGACGCTGGGGGTGATGCGGACGGGGCGTCTGCCCTCGGGGCAGGAGTGGGAGCCGCGGCGCACGGCGCTCGTCGAGGGGCCGCCGGGCGTGAGCCTCGGCGGGGCGGCGGGCGGGGGGAGCGTCGAGTTCGTGAGTCGCAGCCCGAACCGCGTCGAGCTGAAGACGAACGCGCCCGCGCCTTCGATTCTCGTGTTGAGCGAGAACCACTACCCCGGCTGGCGCGCGGAGGTGGACGGGCGCGGGGTCGAGACGCTGCGCGTCAACTACAACCTGCGCGGCGTCGAGTTGCCGGCCGGCCCGCACGAGGTGCGCTTCACGTTCCGCCCGAAGTCGGCGCTGCTCGGGCTGCTCGTCTCGCTCGCGACGCTCGCCGCGCTCGCGCTCTGGGCGACGAAGTTTCGGGCCGCGGGTTTCGGGTTAAAGGCGGGGCGTAAGCGTTAGCGAAGCGGTTCCGTTCTTGAAACTACAGAGGCCCGCTTCCACCGAGGGAAGCGGGCCTCCGTCATCTTTAGGTGTCGCCTCTTTAGAAACGCTCGCGGTACTCGATGGAGAGGATGAACGCCTTGACCATCTCGGCGCGGACGTAGTCGCCGTTGTTGGCGTTGAGCTTGTTGAGCCAGAAGAGGAAGCCGTTGTAGTTGCGGTCGGGCGGGTTGTCGGGGTTGCGCTTGAGGTAGCCGAAGTACTGCATCAGGACGAACGCCTTGTTGAACTCGCGCTCCTTGAGCGTCTGGTCGTCGGCCACGGCGCGCAGGACGGCGGCGCGGCCCGCGGCCGTGTTGTTCGCCGTCAACTGGTTGATGAGCGCCTGCCGCTCGGCCGCGTCGAGCGCGCCGCCGGCGTTCGCGTTGAGCTTGTCGACGAAGGCGGTCGGCGTCAGGCCGGCGTAGGCCGTCTGGAAGTCGCCGCGACCGACGAAGGACTGCGCGTAGGCGTTCTTGTTGGCGTGCAGGCGCTCGGCCCAGTTGCCCTGACCGACGACGATGCCGTTGGCGATCGAGCGCGTCTCGGGCACGAAGCTCTCGCGGCGGACGGGGACGGGCTTGCCGGGCAGGTCGCCGAAGGCCGCCTTGTGGGTGCGGTAGACGAAGTAGCCCGTGTCCTGAAACTCGATGGAGAGGAAGAAGGCCGCCGAGACGTTCTGGCGCCTGAAGTCGATGCAGCCGGCGTCGCGGCCGCACCGCAAAATCTCGTTCTGCCAGAAGGCGAAGCCGCCCTGATCGGGGAAGCGCGAGAGGAAATCGACGTAGTGCTGCTGGACGAAGAAGTCCGCGTCGTCGATGGTGAAGGGGACGTTGGTGCCGGGGCGCAGCCGCACGGGCTTGACCTTCGTGTTGCCGTAGACCAGCTCGGCCGGCAGGCGGTTGCCGTCCTCCGTGACGATGCGCAGCGTCGGGGCCGAACCGCTCTGGGCCAGCGCGCCGAGGGCGGCCAAAGTCACAATGAGAACTACGACGAGAAACTTACGCATCTGAATGCTCCCTTAAGATTGTTACGGGCCGGGCGGGAGAGTTCGTGAAAACCCTGTCTTCAAGCAAGGTCTCGTTGAACGCTTGTCAGGAGCGGGGCTGCAACCTTCACGACCGCGCACATCTTAGACAGCCCCGCCGGCCTTTGTCAAATTCAACACCCCGAAAGCCTTACGCCGCAAACCCCGCCCCACTTCGACGCCCCCGGCGGCCGAAAAGGTTGACCAGA
This sequence comes from Pyrinomonadaceae bacterium, assembly GCA_035563275.1. GTDB lineage: Bacteria > Acidobacteriota > Blastocatellia > Pyrinomonadales > Pyrinomonadaceae > QHXN01. Next base: position 339 of record DATMVI010000063.1, on the reverse strand, counting down.
AAATGGTGACGTGGGCCGGGTTAAAGCGACTCGTCTTTCCCCGGCGCCCGTCACCCGTCACCATTTTCGTACGTCGTCCCCGCGAGCGCGTCGAGCAGTTCGGGCTCTTCGTCGTCGGCGACGGTGCGGAGGTCGAGGACGACGCGGCCGTCCTGCACGCGGGCGATGACGGGCGGCGTCGCGCGGCGGAGTCTCTCTTCGAGCGCGGCGGCCGAGAGCGCGGCGTGGGTGAGCGCGACGAGCGCCGTCGGCGGGTGCGTGGTCGGCGCGGAGCCGCCGCCGACGGCCGACTGGCCGTGGACGATGTCGGCCGAAAGCGCCTCCGACCCGGCGCGCGCG
>DATMVI010000062.1:0-3355 GCA_035563275.1 Pyrinomonadaceae bacterium | reverse complement strand
CAGGATCACGGAGGCGACGCCGAAGCGCATGATGGCGGCGTAGACGAGGCCCGCGGCCAGCGCGCCGGCGAAGAACGTCCAGGAAGTCCAGAGGTAGCCGTCGCGCCAGTAAGCCCAGATCGAGCGGCGACTCTTTAAGGCGAGGAGCGTGGCGACCAGCACGCCGTTGACGAGGTACTGGGCGAGCGCCATCAGGACGAGCGGCAGGATGAGTTGGCCGAGCGGGAGGGCCTGCGTCCAGCCGACGGGGTGGCGCGCGACGCCGTCGGCGGCGAGCGCGAGGTAGAAGAGGCGGCCGGCGACGCAGCCGGTCACGGCCGAGGCGGCCGGCGCGGCGACCCAGCTCGTCACGCGCCGCGACGTCCGCACCGAGCTGGTGAAGAGGTCGAGCGCGCCGAGCACGACGCCGGCCTGCACGCCGAGGAAGATGATGCCGAGGAAGACGAAGCAGTCGCCGACGGTGACGCTGGCCTTCGTGCCGGGGATGCGGACGGGGTAGAAGCCGGAGATGACGACGAGGCTGGCGAGCACGAGCAGGCGCGCCCACTCGACCGGCGCGAAGAAGAGGCAGTGGTAGACGCCCCACGCCAACGCGCACGCGCCCGCCGCGACCAGCGCGGCCCAGTAGCATTTGGCCGCCCGGTTGTAGTCAGACATGTCTATGAGCGTCACTCCGAGCCTCCGGCCGACGGGATAGGTTAGGGCGCGGGTTTCGAGGTCCGAGTTAAGGGGGAAACTCAGGTTCGAAGTCTCGCCCGCCCGAGCGGGCAGCCGGCCCGAACCCGAAACTCAGAACTCGGAACTCGAAACTGGCGCTTGATACACCGCCGCCGAAAGTGAACGCCGGGAGCAAATCGGCACTCGCTTTCGGCGGCGGGGGGGCAAGCGGCGGGCGTCTGTTTGTGGCACTCGGCCCGCCGTGCTGGGTGAGTCTCTGACGAGGCGTCGCCCTCGACCGGATCGCCTCGATTCTCTGCAAGCGGCTCTCAAACTGGTGCGGCTTTACGGGTTCCGTGCGGTGAACCCGCGGGCCGCGCGTCGCGCGCGTCCCTGCAAGCCGCGCGCTCCCTCTTAACAACCGGCGTGCCGCGCCCGCGCTCCGCGGTTCCGCCCGAAAACGGCGGTAAACCGCGCGCACGCCCCCGCGCCCCGCGGTCAACGTGACAGGTCAGCCTGACGCCCGCGGCCACAATGACAAAAAAGGAGGGCGCCGGGTGCCGGGTTAGAAGCGGATGTCTTTAACCCGGCACCCGACACCCGGCGCCCTTCTTTACTTCCGGCTGACGTTAACGACGCGGCCGGCGTGGATGAGGTCGAAGAGTTGGTCGGCGAGGAGCGGGGCGAGAGCCTGCAAGACGCGGTGGTGTTCGAGGGCGGCCGGGCGGTCTTTGAGCGCGAGCAGGGCGACGCTCAGGTTGTAGTGCGCCTCGGCCAGATCGGGCTTGAGCCGCACGGCGCGGCCCAGCGTCTCGACCGCCTCCTTCAGCTTCCCGCGGTTGAAGAGCGCGACGCCGAGGTTGCTGTGCGCCTGCGCGTTCGACGGGTCGAGGCGGACGGCCTCGCGCGCCGACTCGCAGGCCTTCTCGAACTGCTTCAGCTTCAGGTAGGTGTAGGCGAGGTGGAAGTGCGCCTCGGCATAATCGGGCTTGAGCCGCAGCGCGCGTCGCAGGCCGGCGACCGCCTCCTCGTAACGTCCGAGCGCGTTGAGGACGACGCCGAGGCTGCCGTGCGCCTCGTGCATCTCCGGCCGCAGGCGAGCCGCCTCGCGGAAGCACGCGGCGGCCTCCTCGTGACGGCCGGCGGCGTAGTAGACGGCGCCGAGGCAGGCGTGCGCCCCCGCGTAGTCGGGCCGCAGGCGGATGGCCTCGCGCAGCGCCGCGGCGGCCTCCTCGCGGCGGCCGAGGTCGGCGTAGACGCCGCCGAGGTTGTAGCGCGCCTCGGGGCTGTCCGGCATCAGCCGGGCCGCCTCCTCCATCGCCGCGGCCGCCTCCTCCTTGCGCCCCAGCTCGTCGTAGACGCGGCCGAGGTTCTGCCGCGACAGCCCGTCGCCCGGCGCGAGTTCGGCCGCGCGCAGGCAAGGCCCGAGCGCCTCCGCGTAGCGCCTCAGCTTGGCGTAGGCGACGCAGAGGCCTTTGTGCGCCTCGGCCCGTTCGGGTTCGAGCCGGACGACCGCGCCGTAAGACTCGACGGCGCGCGCGTAGTCGCCCGCGCGGAAAGACTCGGCGGCCGCGCGGTAAGCGGCCCCGGCGTCGGCCGCGGCCGGGGCCGGCGCGTCGGTAAAGTTTTGGGCGTGGGCGGAGAGCGCGGGGGCGGCGAGCAGGAGCAGCGCCGGCCGCAGTAGACTTCTGAGCTTCATCTTGCCCCCCTGAACCGTCAGACCTTCCACGAACGGCCGAAGAGGGGGACGCGGCGGCGAGGCTTCAGCCCTGATGATAGCCGAGTCTTGTCCCACCTTTGTTTTGTCGTTTCATCACGCAAGTGTCCGGATTATTTGAAACGCGCGGCGCCCGAACGGCCCCGGCGATTGACAAGGCGCGCGGCGGCGGCGCAACCTTCAACCCGTCTTCATACTTCCGGCGGGCGTTAAGGCTTTGGACTCATCGAACACTTCTGACCGCGAGGGGCGCGGCGCGTCGGTCGGTTACGTCGAGCTGCTCCGGCGCAACCGCGACTTCCGGCTGGTGTGGCTGGGGCAGGTCGTCAGCCAGCTCGGCGACTGGTTCAATACCATCGCGCTCTACGCGCTCGTGCTCGACCTGACGGGCTCTTCGGGGCGGGCCGTCGGCCTCGTCCTCGTCGCGCGCTTCCTGCCGAGCGTCGTGCTCAGCCCGCTCGCCGGCGCGGCGGCCGACCGCTTCAGCCGCCGCGCCGTGATGATCTGGAGCGACCTGCTGCGCGCGCTCGTCGTCCTCGGCTTCCTCCTCGTCCGCCGGCCCGAAGACCTCTGGCTCGTCTACACGCTGACGGTGATGCAGCTCGCGCTCTCGACCTTCTTCGAGCCGGCGCGCACGGCCGTCATCCCCTCCATCGTCTCGCGGCGCGAACTGATCCCGGCCAACGCCATCTCGGCGGTCACGTGGTCGGCGATGCTGACGCTGGGCGCGGCCGTCGGCGGCGAGGTGACGGCGTGGTTCGGCGCGCGCGCCGCCTTCGTCCTCGACTCGCTGACCTACCTGCTCTCGGCCGCGCTCATCGCCTGCGTCCGCCTGCCGCCGCGCGCGCCGCGCGAGCGCCGCAGGCCGACGCTGGCGCGCGCGCTCGGCCTCGCCGACACGCTCGAAGGCTTCCGCTACGTCTGGCGTCGGCCGCGCGTCTTCGCGCTGATGATGGTCAAGCCGGCGTGGGGCATCGGCGG
>DATMVI010000061.1:0-5548 GCA_035563275.1 Pyrinomonadaceae bacterium | reverse complement strand
GTTGAACAACTCGATGAAATCATGCGTGTAGACGGCCCCGCTGTTGCCGCCGCCGCCGTAAACCTGACTGATGACGAGCATGGGCGCGGCCGGAGTCGGCGTCGGAGTCGGCGACGGTTCGGGCGAAGGCGCTGGTGTCGGCGTCGGTTCAGGTGTCGGCTCCGGCGAAGGCGTCGGTGAAGGCTCGGGCGTCGGCGTCGTCTCGGGAGTCGGAGACGGTTCCGGCGTCGGCGTGGGGGTCGCCTCCGGCGTCGGGGTTGGAGTCGGAGTTTCGTCCGGCGTGGGTGTCGGTTCGGGCGTCGGCGTGGGTTCGGGCGTCGGTGTCGGCGTGGGGGGCGGCTGGCAACCGTGGAGCGGGGAAGAGGTGTTGCGCGGCGTGGGCGTGGCGACGGAGAAGTCGGCGGCGTTGTCGCCGGTGTCGGCGCAGCCTTGCTCGTGTCTCTGCGGCGCTTTCGCGCTGCCGGACGCGGGCGCGGGGCCGCCGCCCTCAAAGCAGCTCGCGGCGGTGCCGTAGCCGACGAGATCGACGAACGCGGCCGCGGGAGGGCAGGAGCCTTCGAGCCGCGTCGTGGTGTTGACGAGGGCGACCTTGCCGGCGGTGCTGCTGAGTTGCGTGTTGCCCGACGCGTCGGGCGGCGGGAGGCTGAGGCCGCAGGGCTGGTTCGAGCAACTTCTGCTCGCCGCGCCCTGCACGAGGAAGTATTGACCGGGGGCGAGTGAGATGTCGGGCAGCGCCGTGACCTCCCACGTCGCGCCCGCGGCCGAAGCGTACTGCACCGACCAGCCGCCGAGCGCGACGGGCGCGTCGCCGCGGTTGAAGAGTTCGACGAAGTCGTTGGTGAAGCTCGCGCCCGCGTTCCCGCCGCCGCCGTAGATTTGACTGACGACGACTTGCGGCTCGGGCGAAGGCGTCGGCGAAGGGGTGGGCGAGGGTTCGGGCGTCGGCGTCGGCAGAGGTGTCGGCTCGGGCGTCGGCAAAGGAGTCGGGGTCGGTTCCGGCGAAGGTGTCGGTGAAGGCGTGGGCAACGGAGTCGGCTCCGGTGTCGGTTCGGGCGTTGGCGTCGGGGTCGGGAAGGCGGCGCAGGGGGTGAGCGCGGCGCCGGTGTTGAGTGGGGCGGGCGGCGACTGCGAGAAGTCGGCGGCGTTGTCGTCGGTGTCGTCGCAGCCCTGCCGATTGCGGCGCGGGGCGAGCGTCGCGCCGGAGGCGGGCGCGGGGCGGTCGCCTTCGGAGCAGTTGGCCGAAGCGCCGTAGCCGACGAAGTCAACCACCGTCGGGCCGAGCGGGCACGCGCCCGCGAGCCGCCCCGCGCGGCTGACGAGCGCGAGCTTGCCCGCCGAGGTGCTGAGCTGAAGGTTGCCGTCGGCGTCGGGCGGCGGGAGTTCGTCGCCGCATGGGTCGCCGGAGCAGCCGCGGCCCGACGCCTCGCGCACGAGCAGGCGTTGGCCCGGCGCGAGGACGAGGTCTGGGAGCAACGTCACTTCCCACGTCGCGCGCGTCGCCGAGGCGTACTGCAAAGACCAGCCGCGCAGGTCGGCCGGCGATTCGCCGCGGTTGAAGAGCTCGACGAAGTCGTGCTTAAAGCTCGCCCCGCTGTTGCCGCCGCCCCCGTAGAACCGGCTGATGACGACCTTCAACGGGGGCGTCGGCGCCGGCGTCGGCGTGGGTACCGGCGTGGGCGTCGGGCGCGGTGTCGGAGTCGGCGAAGGCGAGGGCGAAGGGGTCGGCCGCGGCGTCGGCGTCGGACGCGGGTTGACGTTGAGCGTGGCCGTGGCTTCGAGGCCGCCGGCGCGCGCGCGGACGGTGGTGTTGCCGGCGGCGCGGGCCTCGGCCGTGGTCGAAAAGCCGTTCGAGGGCGAGACTCGCGCGACGCGCGTGCCGGCCGCGTCCCAGCGGAAGAGGACGTGAGGGACTTCGACCTCGCCCGCGCCCGACAGCGCGTAGGCGCGTGCGCCGAAGACTTGCGTCGAGCCGGGGGCGAGCGTCGCGGCGGGCGGGGTGAGTTCGAGCCGCGTGAGCGGCGGCGAGCCGAAGGGCGTGCCGTCGGCGCGCGTGCCGGGCGAGAAGGCGCGGCCCGCCGCGGCCTCGACGCTCTTGTGTGGGACGACGCGGCCGCCCGCCGCGCCGACCGTCGAATCCGGCGCGCGCGTCACCGACTGGTTGGACGCCGGGCCGGCGTCGGTGCCGGCGCCGTACCTGAGGGAGTCGGCGACGAACGCGCCGCCGCCCTGCGGGAGCTTGAGGGTGATGGTGTCGCCCGTGTCGTTAAGGCTCAGGGTCTTGCCTTTGAGGACGAGCGAGCCTGCGAAGGCCGGGTCGTCGGGGCGCGGCGCGCCGCCGCCGAAGAGGACGAGCGAGCGCCCGCCGTCGAGCCGCGTCCCCGCGGGGAAGGTGTAGCGCACGGCCGAGGCGTCGGCGATTTGCAGGCCGGAGATGTCCACGGCCGCGGCCGAGTAGTTGAACAACTCGACGAACTCGTCCTCCGTGCCGCCGCGCCGGCCGTCGCGGTTCGCGTCGCCTTCGACCTCCGCCGTCGAGGCGGTGTCGGTTGGCACGTCGCCGAGAACCTCGTTGAAGACGACGGGCAGGCGCGACTCCAGACTCACGCGCGCCGACGCCACGCCGCCGCGGTTGTCCGAAGTCGTCGCGGTGACGAAAGTCTCGCCGACGCCGACGCACCTGACCAAGCCCGCCCCGTCAACCGCCGCGATTGACTCGTCGCCGGAAGCCCAAGCGAAGAGCGCGCCCGGCACGCGTCGGTTATTTTCGTCAAAGGCGACGGCGTTCAGGCTCAACGTCGCGCCGCGGTTGACGTTCGACGCGGCCGGCGTCAGCTCGACGCGGACGACGCGCGGCGGGCGAGTCCGGACAAAGATTGTCGCCGGCTCGCTCGACACGCGGCCCGGCCCGTCGCCGGCGAAGGCCACGAGGCGCGCGGTGCCTTCGCCGACGCCCTTTAACGTGACGGCGGACGTGCCCGCTCCCGCGTCGCGCTCGGCGCGGCCAAGCGAGGCTACGCGCACGTCGCTCGAAACGAAGTCGGGCGCGAAGCCCGCGAGCGTTCGCCCGAACTGGTCGAAGGCGCGGGCCGTGAAGCGCGCCTCGTCGCCGACAAAAATCTCGCGCGAGGCCGGCCCGAGCTCGACGCGCGCGAGCCGCCCGGCGCGCCCGCGGAAGAACGAGCCGTCGGCCTTCAGGCCCGGCGAGAACCTGCGCCCCGCGTGCGCGTCGGCGTGCGGCGCGAAGCCGCCCGTGATGTCGGGCGCGCGCGTCAGAGACTGGTTGACGCCTTCGGCGCCGAAGCTGACTTCGGTGACGAGGTGGCCGGCGGCGTCGCGCACGACGAGGCGGAGGCCGCCGTTCGTTAACGACAGCCGGCCGGTGGAGGCGCGCGCGACCTGCGCGCCGCCGAAGGCCGCGTCGCGCGCGTCGAAGTCGCCGCCGCCGAAGATGACCAGCGCGTCGCCGGCCGGGATCGTGTCGCCCCCGGCGAAGGCGTGGCGCACGGTCTCGCGCGTGCCCGTGAGCGCGCGCGTGCGGAGAGTCCAGCCCGCGACGCCCAAGTCCGCGCCGGTCGCGTTCACCAGCTCGACGAACTCGTCCTCCGAGCCGTCCCTCCGCCCGTCGCGGTTGGCGTCGCCGGCCGCGCCGTTGGGCGGGTCGGCGAGTATCTCGTTGACGACCAGCGTGCGCGCCACGACTTCCAGTCTCGACTCGGCCGAAGCGCGGCCGGAAGTCGCGCGGATGTTGGCCGCGCCCGGCGCGAGGCCGCGCGCGAGCCCGTCCGCGCCGACGGCCGCGACCGCCGCGTCGCTCGAACTGAAGACGACCGGGGGGCGCTCGATCTCCTCCTCGTTCACGTCGAAGGCTTTGACGCCGAAGCCGAACTGGCCGCCGACGGGGACGGTGGCCGAGGCCGGCGTGAGTTCGATTCGGGCCGCGCGCGGCGGCGGGCCTTCGTCGGTGAAGGTGAGCCGCGTCGCGTTGCTCGCGTTCCCGTCGGCGACGACGACGACGGTTTCCACGCCCTTGCCGCGCAGCCCGGCCGAGAGGCGGAAGATAATCTGGTCGAGGCCGGGCAGATCGGGCGAAGGCTCGACGGCTTCGACCTTCATCGCCCGGCCGCCGATGGTGACCCCGACGCGCGCGGCGCGGCGCAGGCCGGTGGCGTAGAGGACGAGGCGGCTCGGGTCGCCCTCTTCGTCGGTGGCGTCGAAGGGGCCGGGCCGCAGCGTCGAGGCGTCGAGCGCGACGGCCTCGCCCGAGCCGCGGCCGCCCACGGCGAAGACGCCGGGCGCGGCGCGCACGACGTTGAGCGTGCCGCGCGTCTCGAAGCCGTCCGGGTTGACGACGGCGACCTCGGCCGCGCCGGGCGGCGTGTCCGCGGGGAGGTGAAAGTTGAGCTGCGTCGGCGAGACGTAGAAGAGCGGCGCGGCGCGGCCGTTGACGCGCAGCGTGACGCTGCCGAGCCGCGTCGGGAAAGTGGCGTCGCGGCGGCGCGCGGCCTCGACGGTTTCGAGGGCGAGGCCGTCGCCTCGGGCGATGACGATGGAGTCGGCCGCGACGGTGTCGGCGGGCAGCGGCGAGCGTTCGAGCGCCGCGCCGTTGAAGAATTCGAGGCCGCCGCGGAAGTCGGGGCGCGGGGCGAGCGCGGCGACGAAGATTTCCGAATCGTTCGCCAACTCGGCGGGCGCGTCGGCGTCGGCGAGGACGCGCGGGAAGCTGAAGGCGACCGCGCGGCCGTCGTCGCTCAGCGAGGCGACGACTTCGCCGGTCGCGGCGGCGGGCGCGTCGGTGACGCGCGCGAGCGTGTCGGTCGGCAGGTCGTAGAGGTAAAGCTCGACGCTCGCGTCGCGGTTGTCGCCCGCGGCGTTGCGGCGCGTGGCGAAGGCGACGCGGCGGCCGTCGCCGGCGAGCGTCGGGTGCAGGGGCACGTCCGTGCGGCGCGGGCCGAGGCGCGTGAGTTGGCGTCGGCGTCCGCCGTCGCGCCCGTCGTAGAGAAAGACCTGCGAGGCGTTCGGGGCGGTCTCGGCCGCGTAGACGACGCGCAGGCCGTCGTCGCTGACGGCGCGGCCGGGGCCGAGGGCGAGGCCGTCCGCGCCTCCGACGGCGAGCGTCAAAGCGCCCGTCGCCGTCTCGTAAAACCAAAGCTCGCGCGCGGCCGCGCCGTCGCCCCCGTCGCGCTCGCGAAGGAAGGCGACGCGCGAGCCGTCGCCGCTGATCTTGGCGGAGAAGTTTTTGACGCCGGGCGCGTCCTCGGTGAGCTGGGCGAACCGCTTCGACGCCGCGTCGTAGAGGAAGATTTCGCGGCTGAGGTCGGCGTTCGCGCCCGCGTGGTCGCGGTCGGAGTCGAAGGCGACGCGGCGGCCGTCGTCCGTCATCGAGGGGCGGAACGCGCCCTGCTCGGCGCGGCGCGCGGGGTCGTCGGCGAGCGTGTCGGTGAGTTGCGCGATGCCGGCCCCGTCGTGGAGGAAGAGTTCGGAGTTGCCGTCGCGGTTGCCGCCCGCCGGGTCGGCGGCGGCGGTGAAGGCGACGCGCGAGCCGTCCTGC
>DATMVI010000060.1:0-3870 GCA_035563275.1 Pyrinomonadaceae bacterium | reverse complement strand
AAGTGGGTCGGGCCGGAGAGCGGCGAGGCGGGCCGCGCGCTCTCGCGGCGGCTCGGCGTCTGGAGCCGCCCCCGCCCCGGCGACGACGCCAACGGCGACGCCTACCTCGTCCGCGAGCACGACGGCGAGACGCTGCTCGCCGTCATCGACGGGCTCGGCCACGGCCGCGGCGCGCGCGAGGCGGCGCGGGCCGCGCTCGAAGCGCTCGGGCTGTGGGAGGGCGAGCCGCTCGAAGAGGTTCTGCACGGCGTCCACGGCGCGCTGCGCGCGACGCGCGGGGCCGTGATGGGCGCGGTCGTCTTGGACCGCGCCCGCGGCCGCTTCACCTACGCGGGCGTCGGCAACGTCGAGGTGCGCGTCCTCGGCTCGCCCGAGCCGACGCGGCCCATCCCCTCGAACGGCACGCTCGGCGCGCGCCTGCCGCCGGTGCGCGTCTGGCCGCACCGCTGGGTCGAGGGCATGACCATCGTGATGGCGACCGACGGGCTGAGCGCCACGTGGGACATCGTCAACTACCCCGGACTCCTCGCCCGCAGCCCCCAACTGCTCGCCGGCGTCCTGCTGCGCGACTACGGCCGCAACTCCGACGACGCCACCGTCCTCGTCTACCGTTGAGTCGCGGGCCGCGGGTTCGAAGCCCAGAGTTAAGCGCGGCCTCCCCCCCGCTTTTACGCCCGCGGGCTTTGAACTTTGAACCCCGAACTTTTAAACTTTGTGACTCTTATGCAAGGCATCACCGCAAACCGACTCGGCGACATTTACGTCAGGCGCGAGGCCGACATCGTCAAGGTGCGCGAGCGCGTCCGCCGGCTGGCGCGCGAGATGGGCTTCGACTCTACGACGCAGATCAAGGTCACGACCGCCGTCTCGGAGCTGACCCGCAACATCTATGAGTACGCGCGCGCCGGGGCCATCTCGCTCGCGCTGGCCGAGCGCGGCGCGGCCGGCATCGGCCTCCAGATCACGGCGCGTGACGAGGGCCCCGGCATCGAGGAGCCGCGGCTGCGCGCCATCCTGCGCGGCAGCTTCCGCTCGGCCTCGGGCCTCGGCGTCGGCCTCGTCGGCACGCGCCGGCTGATGGACGAGTTCGACATCGAGTCGCGCCCCGGCGAGGGCACGCGCGTGACGGTCGTCAAGTGGCTGCCGCCCGCGCTGGGTGAGGGCCTGCGCGGCCGCGTCGAGGAGCTGCGCCGCTTCATGGCGGCCGACGAGGACGACTCGGCCGTCGAGGAGTTGTCGCGCCAGAACCGCGACCTCGTCCAGATACTTTCGGAGCTCGAAGAGAACCGCGAGCGGCTGGAGCGCGCCAACCGCCAGCTCGAAGATTCGAACCGCGAGCTGAACGAGGCCAACGCCAAGCTGCGCGAACTCTCCGAGCTGAAGGAGGAGTTCCTCGCGCTCACCACGCACGACCTGCGCTCGCCGCTGACGGTCATCAGCGGCGTCATCAACTTCTTCACCTCGGGCCGCCTCGGCGACCTCACGCCCGAGCAGAAGAACATGGTCTCGATGATGGAGCGCAACACGCAGAACCTGATCGAGCTGGTCAACGACCTGCTCGACGCCTCGAAGCTCGAATCGGGCACGATGCGCCTCGACCTCGCCTCCATCGAGCTGCGCGGCCTCATCGAAGAGCTGCACGAGCAGATGCAGCCGATGGCGCGCGAGAAGGAGATCGCGCTCGAAGAGGCGCTGCCGGACGACCTGCCGCCGCTCAGGGCCGACCGCGCCAAGCTGCGCCGCGTGCTCGTCAACCTGCTCTCGAACGCGCTGAAGTTCACGCCGCGCGGCGGCCGCGTCCGGGTGGGCGCGGCGCAGGAGGACGGCGCGGTGCGCGTCTCGGTCTCGGACACCGGCGTCGGCATCCCGCCCGAAGACCTCGCGCGCCTCTTCGACAAGTACGAGCAGGCGCGCTCGCGCGCCACCCGCAGCGAGAAGGGCACGGGCCTCGGCCTCTACATCACCCGCCAGCTCGTCGAGCTGCACGGCGGCCAGATCAGCGTCCGCTCCGAAGTCGGCAAAGGCTCCGCCTTTTCGTTCACCATCCCGATCGCCGAGTGACAGGAGAAAAGCCGTAAATCGTGAAGAGCAGTCGTCGGCCATCAGTCGTCGGTTTTCAGTAAAGGCGAAGCACTGACGACTGATGACTGATAACTGACGACTGCTCTTCACGATTTACGATTCACGGCCCTTATGCACTACCACCTCATCGGAATCTGCGGAACGGCGATGGCGTCGCTGGCCGGGATGTTGCAGGCGCGCGGCCACCGCGTGACGGGGTCGGACGAGAACGTCTACCCGCCGATGTCAACGATGCTCGAAGGCTTGGGCGTCCCCGTCGCGGAGGGCTACCGGCCGGAGCACCTCGACCCCGCGCCCGACTGCGTCGTCATCGGCAACGCCCTCTCGCGCGGCAACCCCGAGGTCGAGGAGACCCTGAACCGGCGGCTCGTCTACCGCTCGCAGGCCGAGGTCGTCAAGGAGGAGTTCGTGCGCGGCCGGCGCTCGCTCGTCGTCGCCGGCACGCACGGGAAGACGACGACGACGAGCATCGCGACGTGGGTCATGGAGCGCGGCGGCCTCGCCCCCTCGTTCCTCGTCGGCGGCGTCGTGCAGAACTTCGGCGCGAGCTTCCGCGTCACCGGCAGCGATTACTTCATCATCGAGGGCGACGAGTACGACACGGCCTACTTCGACAAGGGGCCGAAGTTCATGCACTACCTGCCGGAGGTCGCCATAGTCGGCAACATCGAGTTCGACCACGCCGACATCTACAAAGACCTCGACGCCGTCAAGACCGCCTTCCGCCGCCTGATGAACCTCGTCCCCTCGCGCGGCCGCCTCGTCGCCGGCTGGGACAGCCCCGTCGTGCGCGAGGTCGTCTCGGAGATGGGCGCGCGCCTCCACACGCGGGTCGAAACCTTCGGCACGTGCGAGGACGCCGGGTGGCGCGCGCACGACATCGACTACGCGTCGGGCGCGCTGACGCGCTTCCGCGTCTCGCGCGGCGGCCGCCCGTGGGGCGAGTTCGAGACGCCCCTGATCGGCGAGTTCAACGTCCGCAACTGCCTCTCGGTCGTCGTCGCCGCCGAGGCGTGGGGCCTCACGCGCGAGCAGATCGCCGAGGGGCTGGCGACCTTCCAGAGCGTCCAGCGGCGGATGCAGGTGCGCGGCGAGGAGGCGGGCGTCATCGTCATAGACGACTTCGCGCACCACCCGACGGCCGTGCGCGAGACGCTGCGCGCCCTGCGCGCGCGCTACCCCGGCCGCCGCCTCGTCGCCGTCTTCGAGCCGCGCTCGGCCACCTCGCGCCTCGCCGTCTTCCAGAAGGACTACGCCGACGCCTTCGACCACGCCGACTACGTCGTCCTCTCGACCGTCTTCGCGCGCGAAAAGGGGAGCGCCTACGGCGCGCTGCTCGACACCGAGGAGTTGACGCGCGACATCGCCGCGCGCGGCCGGCCCGCCCTCTGCCTCGACGGCGCGGACACAATCGTCGGCCGCCTCGCGCCCGAGTTGCGCCGGGGCGACGTGGTCGCCGTCATGTCCAACGGCGGCTTCGGCGGCATCCACGAGAAGCTTCTGGGTGTGCTGCGCGGCCGCGGCGGGTCGGCCTCAGGACAGGGCCCTGCGTAGGGCGGCGCGCGCGAGCAGGCGGGTCGAGTCGAGCGTCGGGAGGGGCGCGTCTTCGGGGCGGACGAGGAGCGGGATTTCGGTGCAGCCGAGGACGGCGGCGTCGCAGCCGCGCCCCTTCAACCCGACCATCACCTCGTTGAAGTAGAGGCGCGACTCCTCGGGGAAGAGGCCGTTGACGAGCTGCTTGAAGATGACGGTGTTGATCCTCTCGCGGTCTTCCGCCTCGGGAATCTG
>DATMVI010000059.1:0-8258 GCA_035563275.1 Pyrinomonadaceae bacterium | reverse complement strand
CGTGCCGCCGGAGGCCGCGGCCGTCGTCGGGGCGTTCGACGCGGCCCGCTCCCGGCTCGCGGCTCTGTGGGAGGAGTTGCGCGCGGCCTTCCCCCGCGCGCTCGCGGAGCAGACGGCCCGGCTGCGCGCCGCCGCCTCCGGCGCGCGCTTTCAGGAGGCCGTCATCTGGCAGAACCGCCACGCCTTCCACACCGCCGTCGAGTCGCTGCTCAAAGGCGAGGCGGGCGGCCGCCGCGACACGCGGCAGCGGCAGCACGAGGAGTTGGTCGCCAAGTACCTCCAGCGCTACTCGACGAAGAACGACACCATCGGGACTTTCGGCCCCGTCGGCTGGGCGCGGCTGAGCGAGGGGGGGCCGCTTTTGACGGCCGCGCCCGGCCCCTCGCTCGTCGCCGAGCGCAACTGCTACTTCGAGGTCTGGTGCGTGGACGAGTTGGCGCGCGTCTTCGCCGAGAACCCGGCGCACCGGCCGTGGCTCGTGCCCGCCCGCATGCCTTACGTGGACTTGCAGGGCGCCTCGCTCGTCGTGCCGCGGCGGCCGCCGATCAGGATTTCCGAGGGGCAGGCGGCGCTGCTGCGCGCCTGCGACGGCGAGCGCAACGCGCACGAGGCGGCGGCCGAGGTGCTGCGCTCGCACCCCTCGGAGTTCAGGTCGGAGGCCGACGTTTTCAACGTGCTGGAGATTTTCCGGCGCAACCAGCTCATCACGTGGGGGCTGGAAGTGCCGCTCGTCCCGCGCCCGGAACTGACCCTGCGCGGCTGGTTCGAGCGCATCGGCGACGACGCGCTGCGCGGCAAAGTCTTCCGCATGTACGACCGGTTGGTGGGAGCGGGCCGCGCCGTCGCCGAGGCGGCCGGCGACGCGCCGCGCCTCGACCGCGCGCTCGGCGACCTCGAAGCCGCCTTCACGAACCTGACCAGCGCCGCCTCGACGCGCCTGCCCGGCCGGACTTACGCGGCCCGCACCTTGATCTACGAAGACAGCCGCCGCGACGCCGAGGTGACGCTCGGGCCGGAGTTCCTGCGCGTGCTCGGCGAGCCGCTTTCGCTGCTGCTGGCGAGCGCGCGGTGGATGACCTACGAGGTGGCCGGGCTGGCGCGCGAACTCATGCGCGAGGTCTTCAGGGAGACGGCCCGCCGGACAAACTCGACGACCGTCGAGTTTACCGAGTACCACGAGGCCCTCAGGCCCCACCTGTTCGGCGACCGCACCCGGCGGCTGGTGGTGCGCGCGCGCGGGCTTCTGCTCCGGAAGTGGGCCGAGGTGCTCGCCGTCCCGCCGGGCAGCCGCGCGGTCGAGTACCGCAGCGAGGAGCTGCGGCCCCGCGTCGCCGAGCAGTTCGACGCGCCGCACGCCGGCTGGCTGCAAGCCGTCTACCACAGCCCGGACGTGCTGATCGCCGCTGCCTCGCCCGAGGCCGCGCGCGAGGGTCGCTACCGGGTCGTGCTCGGCGAGATGCACGTCGCGTGGAACACGCTGCTGTGGTGGCTCTTCGTCGGCCAGCACCCCGCGCCCGAAGACTTCGCGCGCGCCTGCGCCGCCGACATCCCCGAGCCGCGCGTCCGCTTCCTCGTCCACAAGCAGCACTGGGCGGCCGCCTCCGCGCGCCTCATGCCGGCGCTGGCCCCCGAGAAAGACTTCTGGCTGGAGATGGCCCCCACCGCCTCGCACGTCGCGCGCGGGCGGGTGCTGGGCATCGGCGCGCTGGTGGCCGAGGAGCGGGGCGGCGACATCATCCTGAGGACGCGCGACGGGCGCGCGAGCTTCGACGCGCTGGAGGCCTACTCCGAACAGCTCTCGTCCGACCTCAGCTCGGCCTTCACCATCCTGACCCCCGACCCGCACCGGCCGCGCGTCACCATCGACGGCCTCATCGTCTGCCGCGAGGGGTGGCGCTTCGCGGCCCCCGACCTCGCGTGGGCGGCCATCAAGGACGAGGCCGAGCGCTTCGTCGCCGTCCGCCGCTGGGCGCGCGCCCACGGCATGCCCCGCTTCGTCTTCGTCACCGCGCCCGTCGAGGTCAAGCCCTTCTACACAGACCTCGACAGCCCCGTCTACATCAGCCTCCTCTCCAAAGTCGTGAGGCAGGCGGCCGCCGCCGGCCCCGACGAGCGGGCCGTGACCTTCACCGAGATGCTGCCCGCGCCCGACGAGGCGTGGCTGCCCGACTCGGAGGGCGCGCGCTACACGAGCGAGTTCCGCCTCGTCGCCGTGGACGCCGCGCGCCGCCCATGAAGATGAGACCGACCGAGCCGGAGACGACGGAAAGAGTCGCGCCCGCGGGCGCCCCGCGCCTCTGCGCGCTCCCGAACGGCGTCGAGGTGGCCTACCAGAGCCGGGCCGAGCTGGGCCACTTCTACGAAGACATCTTCGAGAAACAGGTCTACGTCCGCCACGGCGTCGCGCTGCGCGAGGGCGACTGCGTCTTCGACGTGGGGGCCAACATCGGCCTCTTCACCCTCTTCGCGCACCGCAAGGCCAACGGCCTGCGCGTCTACGCCTTCGAGCCGGCGCCGCCGCTCTTCCGCCTCCTCAGCTTCAACGTCGCGCGCCACGGCGTCAACGCGCGGCTCTTCAACTGCGGCGTCTCGGACGGGCCGAAGACGGCCGAGTTCACCTTCTACCCGCGCAGTTCCGGCATGTCCTCCTTCTACGCCGACGAGCGCGAGGAGAAGGAGGCGCTCCGGGCCATCATGCTCAACGAGCTGCGGGCCGGCGCGCCGGGCATGGAGGAGTTGATGCGCCACGCCGACGACCTGCTCGAAGCGCGCTTCCGCAGCGAGACTTTCGAGTGCCGGCTGCGGCCGCTCTCGGAAGTGATCGCCGAGGAGCGGGTCGAGCGCATCGACCTGCTGAAAGTGGACGTGCAGAAGAGCGAGCTGGACGTGCTCGAAGGTCTGTCGGAGCCGGACTGGCCGAAGGTCAGGCAGATCGTCATCGAAGTCCACGACCTGCGCGGCCGCCTCGCCCACATCACCGGCCTGCTGGAGCGGCGCGGCTTCCGCGTCGTCGCCGAGCAGGACGGGCACTACGAAGGCTCCGTCCTCTACAACCTCTACGCCGTCCGCCCGCCGGCGCCCGACCCGCCCGCGGGCCGGGAGGCGAAGGGGCCGCCGCTCGAAGAGATACGCGAGCGCGCGCGGCGGCAGGAGGCGGCCCTCAACCGTCGGAAGCAACTGTCGGGCCTAAGGAGAAAAGAGTCGTGAGCGACGAACTGAGCACGCAGGGCGGCCTTGAGGGCATCGCCGTCATCGGCATGTCGGGGTGCTTCCCCGGCGCGCGCGACCTCGACGAGTTCTGGCGCAACCTGCGCGACGGCACCGAGTCCATCTCCTTCTTCACGCGCGAGGAGCTGGAGGCGGAGGGCGTCCCGGCGGCGCTGCTCGACGCCCCCGAGTACGTGCCGGCCGGCGGCGTGCTCGACGACATGGAGCTGTTCGACGCCGCCTTCTTCGGCTTCAGCCCGCGCGAGGCCGAGCTGATGGACCCGCAGTACCGCTTCTTCATGACGCACGCGTGGCAGGCGCTGGAGGCCGCCGGCTACGACACGGAGCGCTACGCGGGCGCCGTCGGCATCTTCGGCGGGATGAACATCAGCAAGTACCTCATCCTGAACCTCCTGCCCAACGAGGAGCTGGTCGCCTCCGAGGGGGCGCTCCAGCTCAGGATTCTCAACGACAAGGATTTCCTCGCCTCGCTCGCCGCCTACAAGATGAACCTGCGCGGCCCGAGCCTGACGGTGCAGACGGCCTGCTCGACCTCGCTCGTCGCCGTCAGCCTCGCCTGCCAGAGCCTGCTCAACTACCAGTGCGACATCGCGCTGGCGGGCGGCGTCTCGGTCAGCCCGCGGGGCGGCTACCTCCCGCAGGAAGGCGTCTTCTCGGCCGACGGCCACTGCCGCGCCTTCGACGCGCACGCCGGCGGCACGGTGGGCGGCGACGGCGTCGGCATCGTGGCCCTCAAGCGCCTCGCCGACGCCGTCGCCGACCGCGACCACATCCACGCCGTCATCCGCGGCTCGGCCGTCAACAACGACGGCGCTCTGAAGGTCGGCTACACCGCGCCGAGCGTGGACGGGCAGGCCGAGGTCATCGCGATGGCGCAGGCGCTCGCGGGCGTCGAGCCGGAGACGATCACCTACGTCGAGACGCACGGCACGGCGACGCCGATGGGCGACCCCATCGAGATCGCCGCGCTCACGCAGGTCTTCCGCGCGGGCACCGACCGCAAGCAGTTCTGCGCCGTCGGCTCCGTCAAGACCAACATCGGCCACTTGGACGCCGCGGCCGGCGTCGCCAGCCTCCTCAAGACCGTGCTGGCGATGAAAGAGAGGCTGCTGCCGCCGAGCCTGCACTTCACCGCGCCCAACCCGCAGATCGATTTCGCCAACAGCCCCTTCTACGTCAACTCGCGGCTGACGGAGTGGAAGTCGGACGGCGGGCCGCGGCGCGCCGGCGTCAGCGCCTTCGCCGTCGGGGGCGTCAACGCGCACGTCATCCTCGAAGAGGCCCCGGAGGCCGAGCCTTCGGAGGAGGCCGCGGGCGCGCAGCTGCTCGTGCTCTCGGCCAAGACCGCGACCGCGCTGGAGAAGGCGACCGACAACCTGCGCGAAGCCCTCGGCCGGCCCGGCGTGAATCTCGCCGACGTGGCCTACACCTTACAGGTCGGGCGCGCGGCCTTCGCGCACCGCCGGGCGCTCGTCTGCGCCGGCGCCGAGGAGGCCGCGGCGGCGCTCGAAAGCCGCGACCCGAAGCGGCTGTTGACCGGCCACGCCGCCGGCTCGCGCGGCCCCGTCACGTTCATGTTCCCCGGCCTCGGCAACCACTACGTCGGGATGGCCGGGGGCCTCTACGAGACGGAGCCTTACTTCCGCGAGGAGTTCGACCGCTGCTGCGAGCTGCTGCGCCCGCACCTCGGCCTCGACCTGCGCGAAGTCGTCCACCCGGCCGGGCGCGCGGACGGGGAGGCGCGGGGCGCGGGCCTCGACCTGCGCCGGATGCTCGACCCGCGCGCCGGCGAGGACGAGGCCGCGCGCCGCCTCAACCGGACGGGGCTGACGCAGCCGGCCCTCTTCGTCGTCGAGTACGCGCTGGCGCGGCTCTGGATGAAGTGGGGCGTCTCGCCGCAGGCGATGATCGGCTACAGCCTCGGCGAGTACGTGGCCGCCTGCCTCGCGGGCGTCTTCTCGCTCGAAGACGCGCTCATGCTCGTCGCCCGCCGCGCGCAGATGATCGAGGAGTTGCCGGCCGGCGCGATGCTCGCCGTGCCGCTCTCGGAGAAGGAGGCGCAGCCCCTGCTCGGCGGCGGGCTCTCGCTGGCGGCGGTCAACGGGCCGTCGCTCTGCGTCATCGCCGGCCCGCCCGAAGAGGTCGCCGGGGCCGAGCAGACTTTGCGGAAGGCGGGCCTCGCCTGCCGCCAGTTGCTCACCTCGCACGCCTTCCACTCCGGCATGATGGACCCGGTCGCCGAGCCGTTCACCCGCCTGCTCGAACGGGTCGAGCTGAAGGCGCCGTCCGTCCCCTTCGTCTCGAACGTGACGGGCACGTGGATCACGGCGGCGCAGGCCACCGACCCGGCCTACTGGGCCGGCCACATGCGCCGGCCCGTCCGCTTCGCCGAAGGCGTCGCCGAACTGCTCAGGACGCCGGGGCCGACCCTCCTCGAAGTCGGGCCGGGGCAGGTCTTGGGCGCGTGGGCCCTGCAACACCCGGCCAACGGCGCGGAGACGGGGCTGCAAGTGCTCGCCTCGCTCCGCCACTCTTACGACCCGCAGCCCGACCGCGACTTCATCCTTCAGGCGCTGGGCCGCCTGTGGCTGGCCGGCGTCGAGGTGAGCTGGGAGGAGACGCACGGCGAGGCCCGCCGCCGCGTCCCGCTCCCCACCTACCCGTTCGAGCCGCAGCGCTACTGGATCACGCCGCGCCGGCAGACGCGCGAAGGCTCGCGCCTGCTGCAAGCGCCGCTTCAGCCGTCGCCCGAGAAGCGGCCAGACCCCGGCGAGTGGTTCTACGCGCCGGTCTGGAAGCAGGAGCCGCCGGCCGCGCGCGACGACCCGGCGGCGGAAGGCCCGCGCCGCTGGCTGCTCTTCGCCGACGAGGTCGGCGTGGGGTCGCGCGTCGCCGAACGGCTCGGGCGCGAGGGGCACGAAGTCTTCACGGTGACGAGGGGGGCGGGCTTCGAGCGCCGCGGCGAGCGCGACTTCGCCCTCGACCCGGCCTCGGCCGCCGACTACGCCGCGCTGCTCGCCGAACTCCGCGACGCGGGGCGGACGCCGCAGGCGATTGTTCACCTCTGGAGCGTCACGCACCGCGGCGAGGGCGAGTCGGCCTTCGAGTTCGCCGGGCGTTGTCAGGCGGCGGGCTTCGACAGCCTGCTCCGGCTCGCGCAGGCCATCGGCAACGAGGGCCAGTCCGCCCCGCTCCACCTCGTCGTCGTCTCGAACAACGCGCACGAGGTCACGGGCGACGAGGAGCTGCACGCCGAGAAGGCCACTCTGTTCGGCCCGTGCCGCGTCATCCCGCAGGAGTACCCGAACGTCACCTGCCGCGGCGTGGACGTTGACCTGCGGCCGGGCGACGCGGCCGGGCTCGAACGCGCGGCCGCCTCGCTCGCCGGCGAACTGGCGCTGCCCCCGGCCAACGGCTTACTCGCGCTCAGGGGCCGCCACCGCTGGGCGCAGACGTTCGAGCCGATGCGTCTGGAGAAGCCGGGCGCGGCGCGGACGCGCGTGCGCCGCCGCGGGGTTTACCTGATCACGGGCGGCCTCGGCGGCGTCGGCCTCACGCTGGCCGAGCATCTGGCCGAGAGCGCGCAGGCCCGGCTCGTGCTCACGGGCCGCACGCCCTTCCCGCCGCGCGAGGAGTGGGAGGCGCGGCTCGGCGCGGGCGACGAGGCCGGCGAGCCCGACGGGGTCGGCCGCCTCGTCCGCCGCCTCCTCGCGCTCGAACAGATGGGCGCGGAGGTCTTGGTGCTGAGCGCCGACGTGACGAGCCGCGAGCAGATGGCCGCCGCCTTCGACGCGGCCCGCGCGCGCTTCGGCCACCTCGACGGCGTGGTTCACGCCGCGGGCGTCTCGCCGGGCGGGCTGATGCAGGTCAAGACGCCGGAGGCGGCCGACGCCGTGCTCGCCCCGAAGGTGCGGGGCACGCTCGTCCTCGACGAGCTGCTCGGCGACGCGCGGCCGGACTTCTTCGTCCTCTGCTCGTCGCTGGCGGCGCTCACGGGCGGCCTCGGGATGGTCGACCACTGCGCGGCCAACTCCTTCCTCGACGCCTTCGCCCGCCGCCGCTCGGCCGACGCCGGCGGCCTCACCCTCTCGCTCAACTGGGACACGTGGCTGGAGGTCGGGCAGGCCGCGAACGCCCCCGTCTCGGCCGGCCTCAAAGACCTGCTCCACACCTCGGCGGCCGGGGCGACTTCGCACCCGCTGCTCGACGGCTGCCTCGTCGAAGACGAAGACCGCCGGATTTACCTGACGCGCCTGAGCACGGCCCGCCACTGGATGGTGAACGAGCACCGCATCGGCGGCCGCGGCATCTTCCCCGGCACGGCCTACCTCGAACTGGTCAGGGCCGCCTTCGCCGAGGGCGCGCCGAACCGGCCCGTGACGCTGCGGAAAGTCCTCTTCGTCTCGCCGCTCACCGTCAGGGACGGCGAGGAGAAGGAGGTCAGAACCATCATCGAGCGCGACGGCGACCGCCACCGCTTCATGGTCGTCAGCCGCCCGCACGACGCCGCCGACGAGTGGCAGGAGCACGTGCGCGGCGAGGTCGCCGCTTCGACCGCGACGCCGGGCCGGCGCTCGATCAAAGACCTCGTCGGGCGCTGCCGCGAGCGCGAGGTCAACTTCGACGCGCCCGCCGGCAACGGCCGCCCCGCCGCCGGGGCCGACGGCGACGCCGGCCTGTACTTCGGCCCGCGCTGGCATCACCTCCTGAAGCGGCTGCACGCCGGCGGGGACGAGGCGCTGGCGCTGCTCGAACTCTCCGACGAGTTCGCGCCCGACCTCGAACACTACCCCGTCCACCCCGCGCTGATGGACGCCGCCACGGGCTTCGTGCAGCTCGTCGGCGAGGGCGTCTACCTGCCGCTGGCCTACGAGAGCGTGAGGATCGGCGCGCCCCTCAAGGGCAGGGTCTACAGCTACCTGCGGCGCAAGGCGGCGGGGCCGGCCGGGGCCGGGACGATCACCTGCGACGTGCTCATCATGGACGAGGACGGCAACGAGCTGGTCGAGGTCGAGGACTACACGCTGCGG
>DATMVI010000058.1:0-10010 GCA_035563275.1 Pyrinomonadaceae bacterium | reverse complement strand
TACCTCGGCGGCAGCCCCGGCGGCCTCCCGTGCGTCTAACGTCCCGTATGCGAACCAGGGGAAGAGTCTTCATCGTGGGGTTGCTGATCGCGGCGGCGGTCAGCCTTTTGGCGGCCGGGTGTAGCCGCCGCGGCGGGCCGCAGGCCGTGGCCCCGGCCGCGGCGATGCCCGTGGCCGAGGTGCCGCGGCGGACGCTCGCGCCGCTGCCCTCGCGCCCGCTCGGGCCGCGCCTGCGCGCCATGCGCGAGCGCGCGATGGCGAAGACGGCGCGCGCCCGCGGTCTGGAGTGGCGCGGCGAGGTCGGGATGACGGAGTTGTCGGGCTGGGAGTACGGCACGCGCACGAAAGAGATCGCCGACGTGCTCGCCACCGACGACCTCAGGAACCTCGGCGGCCTCGCCGTCGCGGGCGGCATGCTGCCGGCCGGCACAGACCTCGCCGCCCTCGCCGTCAGCTTCACGGCGGCCACGGCCGGCGCGACCTACTCGCCGCTCGACAAGCAGGTCTTGCTCGTCGCCGACGGCCCGCGCGGCGCGTTCAAGGACGAACCCCTGCTCACGCACGAACTCGTCCACGCGCTTCAGGATCAGCACTTCGACCTGCTCCGCCTCCTGCTCGCGCGCCCCTACAACTTCGACCGCGGCGAGGCGCTCTTCGCCCTCGTCGAGGGCGACGCGATGAGCGTCGAGCGCCGGCTCCAGTTCGGCGAGGCGTGGGCGCGGCTGACGCCCGAGCAGATGGCGCGGCGCGAGGAGGAGCGGTTCGCGCCCTACCGCCGCGGCATCGGCGCGCTCTTCCCGCCGCTGCTCACGGAGACCTTCGTCTTCCGCTACCGCGACGGCCTGCGCTTCGTCGAGGCGATGCGCCGCGCGCGCCCCTCCGTCTCCGCCGACGAAATCTTCCGCCGCCCGCCGGCCTCCTCCGAGCAGGTGCTCCACCCCGAGAAGTACGCCGCGGGCGAAGCGCCGCGCGAGGTCGCGTTGAACTCCGAAGGCTTCGCGCGCGCCGGCTGGAAGCCCGCGGCCGCCACCCCCATCGGCGAGATCGGTGTGCGCGGCGTGCTGCTCGCGGGCGTGGGGGCCGACGAGGCCGCGCGCTCCGCGGCGGGCTGGGGCGGCGACACGGCCGTGCTCTTCGAGCGCGAAGGCCGCGCGCCGCTCTTCGTCTGGCAGACGGTCTGGGACAAGGCGGCCGACGCGAAAGAGTTCTTCCGCTCCTTCAACACGCTGCAAGCGCGCCGCGCCTCCCCCGAAGTGATCGCCTTCGCGCCCGAAGGCGCCGAGCAGCAGCAGGCTTGGGGCGAGGCGGGCACGCTCACCTACGTCCGCCTCGAAGGCGACGCCGTCCTCATCCTCCGCGGCAACGCCGGCGACGTGGCCGACGCCCTGCGCCTCGCCCTCGCGCGTTAAAAGGTTCGGACTCAGCGGAGCGCTGCGCGCGGGGCCGACGACCTGTCAGACTCACGGCCGCGTAAAAATTCCGTGACGCGCCGGCGTCGGCCGCGGGGCTGACGGACGAATGCCGCGCGTTCAGTCCCTCTCGAAGAAATCGAAGTCGCTGAGGAGGCGGGCGGGGAATCGCTCGCGGCGTCGGCGTGTGGCGGGCCGGCCGTCGCCGGTCTGTCTCTTCTCGATGACCGCCCCGGTGAGCAGGTTCACGTCGGTGTCGGTGGCGGTGTCGGAGGCGCGGTCGGTGCGGTAGATTTTGCGGCCGACCTGCCGCCACTCGCCTCTGTAAAGCTTGAACTGGTAGGTGACAGCCTCCATCGCGTCGCCCGACTTGGCGTTGTGCTGGACGTAGATGCTCGAACGAGTGATGCGGAGGTCTTCGACCCAGCAGCAACCCGTGCCGGAGACCGGGGCCTCCTTCGACCTCTCGGCGACGCGGTAGCCGCCCCGGCCCGCCCGCAGGAGCACGTAAAGTTGGGAGGTCTGCGAGGCGTCGGGCTTCCGCCGTTGAATGACCCCCGCCCAGTCCTCCAGCCCGTCGCCGTTCAGGTCGCCCCTCGCCTCGACGCTCAGGCGGTCTTCGCCCTTGAGGACGGATTTGAGGAACGCGCCGGCGTCGGGGAAGTCCGCCTGCGCGGCGGCGGCGAGCGGGCCGCAGACGATAAGCAGGAGGGGAAGGGCGAGGCGGCGCGCGGCGTCGCCGGGCGACTTAAGCGGGAGAAGGTTTTTCATAACTGTTCGGCGCGGGGCGCGGCGGGCCTCAAGTGAACGGCCGCGTCAGTCCGCGGGCGCGCCCGCGGACTGACGCGGCCGTTCGCGTCCAGTGACGAGTCGGCGAAGGGGCTTCAGTTTCGCTCCGCCTTCGGCCGCGGCGAGGTGGTGGCGGCCCCGGCGGCGGGGAAGCCGCGCTTGCGCATCAGGGCGTCGACGCCGGCCTCGCGCCCGCGGAAGGCGCGGTAAGCCTCGGCCGGGTCAACCGTGTTGCCGACCGAGAAGATGTGACGGCGCAGGCGCTCGGCGACCGCGCGGTCGTAGGGGCCTTTGCCCTCGACGAACGCGCCGAAGGCGTCGGCCGTGAGCACGTCCGACCAGAGGTAGCTGTAGTAGCCGGCCGAGTAGCCGTCGCTGGCGAAGACGTGCGTGAAGTGCGGCGTGCGGTGGCGCATCACCAGCTCGCCCGGCATGCCCAGCGCGGCCAGCGTCTCGCGCTCGAAGGCGTCGGGGTCGATCTTGCGGTCGCCGGCGAGGTGCAGCTTCATGTCGACCAGCGCGCTCGAAAGGTACTCGGTCGTGGCGAAGCCCTCGTTGAAGGTCGAGGCGCGGCGGATGCGCTCGACGAGCGGCGGCGGGATGGGCTTGCCCGTCTGGTGGTGGACGGCGAAGCGCTGCAAGACCTCGGGCGTCGAGAGCCAGTGTTCGAGCAGCTGCGACGGGAACTCGACGTAGTCGCGCGCCACGGCCGTGCCCGCCAGCGACGGGTAGGTGACCCGCGACGAGAGGCCGTGCAGCGCGTGGCCGAACTCGTGGAACAAAGTCTCGGCGTCGTCCCACGAGACGAGCACCGGCTCGCCCGGCTTGCCCTTCACGAAGTTCGAGTTGTTCGAGACGATGGTCGTCACGTCGCCTTCGACGCGCTGCTGCCGCCGGTAGGCGTTCATCCACGCGCCCGAGCGCTTGCCGGCCCGCGCGTAGGGGTCGAAGTACCACAGCCCGACGTGGCGCTTCGAGGCCTTATCCGTCACCTCCCAGACGCGCACGTCCGGGTGGTAGACGGGGACGCCCGTGACGGGCGTGAAGTCGAAGCCGAACAGCTCGCCCGCGACCCAGAACATGCCCTCGCGCAGCTTCTCCAGTTGGAGGTACTGCTTGACCTCGTTCTGGTCGAGGTCGTAGCGGGCCTTGCGCACCTTCTCGGCGTAGTAGCGGTAGTCCCACGGCTCGATCTTGATCTTCGCGCCCTCCTTGTCGGCGAGCGCCTGCATGTCGGCGACCTCCTCGCGCACGCGCGCGACCGCCGGCTTCCAGACCGCCTCCATCAACTCGACGGCGCGCTCGGGCGTCTTCGCCATCGCGTTCTCCAGACGCCAGTGGGCGTGCGTCGGGTAGCCGAGGAGCTTGGCCCGCTCGGCGCGGAGCTGGAGGATTTCGGTGATGGTCGCGTTGTTGTCGCGCTCGCCGCCGTTGTCGCCGCGGTTGACGAACATGCGCCAGACCTTCTCGCGCAGGTCGCGGCGGTCGGAGTAGGTCAAAAACGGGTCGGTCGAGGAGCGCGTGTTCATGATGACCCACGCGCCCGGCTGCTTCTTCGCGGCGGCGGCCTCGGCGGCCGCGTCGCGGAGGGATTGCGGGAGCCCGGCCAAGTCGGCCTCGGTTTTGAGCGCGAGGAACTGGTCGGTCTCGTCGGCCAGCACGTTCTGGCTGAAGCGCGTGTAGAGGCCGGCGAGCCGCTGGTTGATCTCGGAGAGGCGCGCCTTGGCGGCCTTGTCGAGCCGCGCGCCGGCGCGGACGAAGTTGGTGTGGTAGAGCCACGCGAGGCGCTGCTGCTCGGGCGTCCACTTCGCCTTGTCGGGCGAGTTGTAGACGGCCTCGATGCGCTTGAAGAGCGCCTCGTTCTGCGTGATCCGGTCGTTGAAGGCCGCGAGCCGCGGGGCCATCTCGCGCTGGACGGACTGGAACTCGGGGCCGCTCATCGTCGAACCCCAGACGCCGTAGACGGTCGTCACGCGGTCGAACGAGCGCCCGGCGCGCTCCAGCGCCACGAGGGTGTTCTCGAAGGTCGGCGCGGCCGGGTCGGCGGCGATCTTCTGGACTTCGGCGAGCTGCTCGGCCATCGCGGCTTCGAGCGCCGGCCGGAAGTGCTCGATCTTAACGCGGTCGAAGGGCGGCACGCCGCCGTGCGGCCCGGCCCACTTTTCGAGCAGAGGGTTGCCGGCGGCCGCCGCGGCCGGGCTGTCCTGCGTGGCTTGTGTGTTAGTCGCGTTCACGTTTCGGATGGCGGCGGCGCCGACGACGGCAGCCGCGACGAGCAGCGCGCAGCCGCGAGTAATCATGTTCATAGAGGGCTTCTCACCTTAAGCTTTGATGTCGCGCCGCGCCCGCGGGCCGGCGTCTGAGAAACTGTTCCGCGGGGGAGGAAAGCGCCCGAGACTTATGTGCCGGCGGCGAGGGGGCGGGTTGCCCCGCGGCCCCTCCCGACGGCGAATTGTCCGTTGCCCCTCGATTATACGGAATTTCCACCCGCGGCAAAGTTGAGCGGCGGCGGCCCCCGCGCCCGCGAAATTTCTGCTTGACAAGGTTTGCCCCCGCGGGCATCATCCATGCATAGCTCATCTATGTATTACACAGGCTTGCAAAGATTATCTATGGTCAAAAGCCGGGAGCCGAAAAAGTCCGAGATGATGCCGGGGACGCTGGAGCTGTTGATACTCAAAACCCTTGAGCGCAACCGCGACCCTTTGCACGGCTACGGCATCGCCCGCCACATCCAGAGGGTCTCGCGGGACGTGCTTCAGGTGGAAGAAGGCTCGCTCTACCCGGCGCTCCAAAGGCTCGTCGTCAAGGGCTTGGTGGAGGCCGAGTGGGGCGTCTCGGACAACAACCGCCGCGCGCGCCTCTACCGCCTGACGCCGGCCGGCCGCAAGCAACTGGCGGCCGAGGTCGCCGACTTCGAGCGCCTGCTCGAAGCGATTCTGCGGGTCGTGCGCCCCGCCTGAAGGTAGCCCTTCCGCGATGATTCGTCTGGCCCAACTCTGGCGGCGCGCGCGCCACTACGCGCGCCGCGAACAGTTCGACCGCGAGCTGGCCGAGGAGATGCGCTTTCATCTGGAGATGAAGGCCGAGGAGTACGTCGCCGCCGGGATGTCGCCGGAGGAGGCGCGCCGGGCCGCGCGCAGGCAGTTCGGCAACGAGACCCGGCTGCGCGAGAGCAGCCGCGAGACGTGGGGGTTCGCTTCGATGGAGACTCTGCTTCAGGACGTGCGCTTCGGCGCGCGCGTGCTCGCCAAGCACAGGGGTTTCACGGCCGTCGCGGTCGTCACGCTGGCGCTGGGCATCGGGGCGAACACGGCCATCTTCTCGGTGGTCAACGAACTGCTGTTGCGCCCGCTCCCGTTCCGCGACGCCGGGCGGCTCGTCATGCTGTGGGAGGTGAGCCCCGCGGGCCGGCGGCAGAACAGCACCTCGCGCGCCAACTTCCGCGCGTGGCGCGAGCAGGGCGCGTCGTTCGAGGGGATGGCGGCCTTCTCCGACCAGCGTCTGAACCTGAGCGGCGCCGGCGACCCCGAGGAGGTCTCCGTCCAGCTCGCCACGCCGGAACTGTTCCGCGTCCTCGACGTGAAGCCCGCCCTCGGCCGCGCGCTGGCCGAGGAAGACGCCGGCCCGGACGCGCCCGACGTGGCCGTGCTCAGCCACGGCCTCTGGCAGCGCCGCTTCGGCGGCGACCCGGCCGTGGTCGGCCGATCCATCACGCTCAACGGCACGCCCCGCACGGTGGTCGGCGTCCTCCCCGCGGGCTTTCAGTGGCACATCAAGCAGAGGTCGAGCACGGGCCGGCCCGCCGAAATCTGGGTGCCGCTGGCGATGCCGACCGAGGGCGCGGCCGCGCGCGGCAGGTTCCTCTCGGTGGTGGCGCGCATGAAGCCGGGCGTCACCGTGGAGCAGGCCGCGGCCGAGATGAAGACCATCGCGGCCCGGCTCGAACAGGACGCGCCGCAGTTCAACAAGGGCTTCGGCGCGGAGGTCTTGCCGCTGCGCGAGCAGTTCGTCGGCAACGTCCGGCCGGCTTTGTTGATCCTGCTCGGCGCGGTCGGCTTCGTGCTCCTGATCGCGTGCGCCAACGTGGCGAACCTGATGCTGTCTCGGGCGGCGGCGCGCGAGAAGGAGATCGCCCTGCGCACGGCGCTCGGCGCGAGCCGGATGCGGGTCGTCCGCCAGTTGCTCACGGAAAGTCTGCTGCTCGCGCTGATGGGGAGCGCGCTCGGGCTTCTGGTGGCGTGGTGGGGCATCAGCGCGCTGGTGGCCATCAGCCCGCGCGACGTGGTGAATTTGCAGGGCGTCGGCCTCAACCTGACGGTGCTCGGCTGGACGCTCGCCGTCTCGCTCCTGACCGGCGTCATCTTCGGCATCGCCCCGGCGCTCGAAGCGACGCGGCTGAACCTCAACGACACGCTCAAGGAGGGCGGCAAGGGCGCGGGCGGGCACGGCGCGCGCGCGGGCCGGCTGCGCAGCGCCTTCGTCGTCGCCGAGGTCGCCCTCGCCCTCGTCCTCTTGGCCAGCGCGGGTCTCCTCGTCAAGAGCTTCTTCCGCCTGCAAAAGATCGACACCGGGTTCGAGACCGAGAACGTGCTGACGATGGTCGTGAGCCTGCCCGAAGGCAAGTACGGCGAGGAGCGGCAGATGGTCGCTTTCTTCCGTCAGGTGACGGAGCGGCTGCGCGCGCTGCCCGGCGTGCGCGCGGCGGGGATGGTCAACTACCTGCCGCTCTACGGCGGGCCGGGTTCTTCGACCGGCTTCACCGTCGAGGGGCGGCCCGCGCCGCCGCCGGGCGAGGAGCCGGGCACGAGCGTGCGCGTGGCCGACGCCGCCTACTTCGAGGCGATGGGCATCCCGCTGGTGCGCGGCCGCCACTTCAACGAACGCGAGGGGGCGGAGGCGCGCCGCGTCGCCCTCGTCAGCGAGTCGATGGCGCGGCAGCACTTCCCCGGCGAAGACCCGGTGGGCAAGCGCATCAGCGTGGACATGTTCGAGCAGCCGACGCCGACCGAGATCGTCGGCGTGGTCGGCGACGTGCGCTACGACAGCCTGACGGACGAGGCCGTGCCGACCGTCTACTTCCCGCACCCCGACCTCGCCTACCCGTTCATGACGCTCGTCATCCGCACCGCGGGCGACCCGTCGGAGGTGGCCGCCGCGGCGCGGCGCGAGGTGCGCGCCGTCGACCCGGAGCAGGCCGTGGCCGACGTGCGGACGATGAATCAGGTGATGGCCGACACGGTGGGGCGCGCCCGCTTCAACACGCTCCTGTTCGGGCTCTTCGCGGGGCTGGCGACGCTGCTGGCGGCCGTCGGCATCTTCGGCGTGATGAACTACTCGGTGGCGCTGCGGACGCGCGAGATCGGCCTGCGGATGGCGCTCGGCGCGCAGCCCCGCCGCGTGCTGATGCTGATTCTGAGGCAGGGGATGTTTTTGACGCTCGTCGGCGTCGGCCTCGGCCTCGTCGGCGCGCTCACCCTGACGCGCGTCATGTCGAGCCTGCTCTTCGGCGTGGAGGCCACCGACCCGGCCACCTTCGCGGCCATCGTCGTGCTGCTCACCCTCGTCTCGCTGCTCGCCTGCTACGTGCCGGCGCGGCGCGCCACCCGCGTCGACCCGCTGAACGCCCTGCGCTACGAGTGAGAGCGGCCCGCCCGGCGGCAGCCCGGAACTGACCGGGCGTCCCTCACCCCGCCTCGCGCGCCTGAGCGACTTCCGCGCCGCGCTCGGGTGTGAAGAGGTATTCGCCGGGCGCGAGGCGGGCGACGCGGCGGCGGAAAGTCCACGTCGGCCGCGGCCAGAGCGAGGAGTTGCGGCCCGTCACGTCCACGTACCAGCTCCGGCACCCGCCCGCGTCCCAGACCGTCCCCCGCATCCTCCTGTCCACGTCGGCGACGTAGGCGGCCTGCGCCTCCGGCCGCGGCTCGATCTCCGCAATCCCGTGCCGGCTCATATAGCCGACGGCGCTCAGCACGTGCTCGATCTGCGCCTCGATCATGTAGATGACCGAGGTGTGGCCCAAGCCGGTGTTCGGGCCTTGCAGGAGGAAGAGGTTGGGGAAGCCCGCGACGGTCGTGCCGACGTGCGCGCGCGGGCTGCCGGCCCACGCCTCGGCGAGCGTGCGGCCGCCGCGCCCGCGGACGTGTTCGGCGAAGGGCAGGTCGGTGACGCGGAAGCCCGTGCCGAAGATGATGGCGTCAACCTCGCGCGCGCGCCCGTCGGCGGTGATGACGCAGCGCCCGCGCACCTCGGCTATGCTCTCCGTCACCAACTCGACGTTGGGCCGCGTGAGCGCCGGCAGGTAGTCGTTCGAGATGAGGATGCGCTTGCAGCCGATGGTGTAGTCGGGCGTGAGCCGCGCGCGGAGGGCAGGGTCGGGGACGCTTTTCTTCAGGTGGCGGCGCGCGACGCCCGCGACGTACCACATGGCCCACGGGTGCCGGAAGGCGAAGCCGAGCAGTTCGCGCAGCGAGTAGATGACGGCGCGGCGCGCGCGCTGCGCGAGGGGGAAGCGGCGGAACATCCGGCGCTCGCGCTCGGCCAGCGGGCGGTCGCGGCGCGGCACGACCCACGGCGCGGTGCGCTGGAAGACGTAGAGGCGTTCGACCGCCGGCTGAATCTCCGGCACGAACTGGACGGCCGACGCGCCCGTGCCGACGACGGCGACGCGCCGGCCGCGCAGGTCGTAGTCGTGATCCCAGCGCGCCGAGTGGAAGGCCCGGCCCCCGAAGTTCTCCAGCCCCTTCAGCTTCGGCACCGAAGGCTCGCTCAAAGAACCGGCCGCCGCCACGAGCACCGAGGCCGTGAAAGTCCCGCGCGAGGTTTCCAGACGCCAGCGCTGGCGCGCGGCGTCCCACGCCGCCTCGCGCACTTCGGTGTCGAAGCGCACGTGCGGCAGCACGCCGAACTCTTCGGCGCAGCGCCGGAGGTAGGCCCAGATTTCCTCGCGCCGCGAGAAGCTGTGCTTCCAGTCCGGGTTCGGCGCGAAGGAGAAGGAGTAGAGGTGCGACTCCACGTCGCAGGCGCAGCCGGGGTAGGTGTTGTCGCGCCACACGCCGCCCACTTCGCCGGCGCGCTCAAGGACGACGAAGTCTTCGACGCCCTGCCGCTTCAGGCGCATGGCCGTGCCCAAGCCGCCGAAGCCCGTGCCGATGACGGCGACGCGCGCGTGGCGCCGGTCGTCGCGGGCGGGCGGCCCGCTCTCGCTTAAAGTCGTCGTGGCGCTCATAGGGGCTTGACAATAAATATCAGGGCGTTTACGAACTGTGTCAATCTTCTCGCGGGCCGAAGCTTCGACGGAAGCCCGCGCGCGAAACCTGATGAGCTTGACCAACGAAAGCGTCGCGGTGGTGACGGGCGCGGCCTCCGGCATCGGGCGCGCGCTCGCCGCGCGGCTCGCGGCCGAGGGCGTCGCCGGCCTCGCCCTCTCGGACGTGAACGAAGAGGGCCTGAGCGAGACGGCGCGGCTGATCGGGGCGCGGCCGAGCCTGCGGCTCACGGCGCACGTCGTCAACGTCGCAGACCTCGGGCAGATGCGCGGGTTCGCCGCAGACGTTATCGCCCGGCACGGCCGCGTCACGCACCTCGTCAACAACGCCGGCGTGTCGCTCTTCGGCACGGTCGAGGAGGTCTCGCTCGAAGACATCGAGTGGCTGATGGGCGTCAACTTCTGGGGGACGGTCTACGGCGTGAAGCTGTTCCTGCCCGTGCTGCGCGAGCAGGCGTCGGTGCACGTCGTCAACGTCTCAAGCGTCTTCGGCTTCATCGCGCCGCCGGGCAACGCCGCTTACTGCGCGAGCAAGTTCGCCGTCC
>DATMVI010000057.1:0-14317 GCA_035563275.1 Pyrinomonadaceae bacterium | reverse complement strand
GGCCGCGGGCCGCGGCGCGCCTGCCCGCCGGCCCGCCCGCGCCTGCCTTGCGCGCGCGCGTCGGGGAGGCAGAGACAAACGAGGGTCAGGGAGGCTGCGGCGAGGAGGGCGAAGGCTGCGCGGAGGTTCATCTTGAGGCTTCTGTCCGAAGGTGTCCGGCCGAACCTGACCCGGAGGGCGTGTAGTTTATCCCCGACTCTCGCCGTCCGATCAACCTAAAACGGGGCCGCGGGCGGCGGCCGCCGCGTCGAGTTCGATGAGCTTCAAACCCGTTCGCCGCCGCCCGCGCGGCCGTTTGAACTCGCGGCCCGAATTTACCTCTTGCGCGCCGGCGAAAATTTGCTATAGTGCAGCCTCTCACACAAGCAAGTAGGAAGGTAGTGCCTGAAGGGGGCTTCGCCTCCCTACTTCTCCGGCTCCTTGCCCTGTACTCAAATCCCGACGACTGCTTCCCCGGCACGCCCCGGCGTGCCCTCGGTCCCTGACCTCACTTTTTTGCGGGAGAGACCTACCCCCGCGGCGGTGTCCTACGCCCCGCCGCGGCAACCCTGAACCGCAGTCACTTATTTGGAGGGAGCATGAGAAAACTCTTCACCTTTATCGCGGCCGCCGCCCTCTGCGCGGTGGCCCTCGTCGCCTCGCACCAACCCGCCACCTCCGCGGCCGCCGCGCCGCCCGAGAAGCCGGTCAAGGCCGACAAGTACCGCGCACGCGGCAAAGAGGCCATCCCCGACCAGTACATCGTCGTCCTCAACGAAGAGGCCGCCGGCCTCGCCGGCCAGTTCTCGCAGGCCGCGCAGGTGGCCGACGTGCTCACGGCGGCCTACGGCGGCAAGGTCAACCGCGTCTACAAGCACGCCCTTCAGGGCTTCGCCGTGTCGCTGAAGAAGGACGCGGCGCTGGCCCTCGCCGAAGACCCGCGCGTCGCCTTCGTCGAGGAGGACGCCGTCGTCACCGTCGGCGTGACGCAGACGAACGCCACGTGGGGCCTCGACCGCACGGACCAGCGCGACCGCCCGCTCAACGGAACCTACATCTATAACTGGACGGGGTCGAACGTGCGCGCCTACGTCATCGACACCGGCATCCGCACCGCCCACGCGCAGTTCGGCGGGCGCGCCGCCGTCTCCTTCGACGCCTTCGGCGGCAACGGGCAGGACTGCAACGGCCACGGCACGCACGTCGCCGGCACCATCGGCGGCTCGACCTACGGCATCGCCAAGAGCGCCCAACTGCGCGCCGTGCGCGTGCTCAACTGCTCCGGCTCCGGCTCGACTTCGAGCGTCGTGGCGGGCGTCGACTGGGTGCGGGCCAACCACGTCAAGCCGGCCGTCGCCAACATGAGCCTCGGCGGCGGCATCTCCTCGGCCATCGACACGGCCGTCAACAACGCCATCAACGCGGGCGTGACCTTCGTCGTCGCCGCCGGCAACAGCGGCGCCAACGCCTGCAACTTCTCGCCCGCGCGCGTCGCGGCGGCCATCACCGTCGGCTCGACCACCTCGACCGACGCCCGCTCGTCCTTCTCGAACTTCGGCACCTGCGTGGACATCTTCGCGCCCGGCTCCTCGATCACCTCGGCGTGGAGCACCTCGAACACGGCGACGAGAACCATCAGCGGCACCTCGATGGCCTCGCCGCACGTGGCCGGCGTCGCGGCCCTCTACCTGCAAGCCAACCCCTCGGCCTCGAACGCGACGGTGCGCAACGCCATCGTCAACGGCTCGACCACCAACCGCCTGACGGGCATCGGGACGGGTTCGCCCAACCGCTTGCTCTACTCGCTGTTCTTCTAGCGCCGGCCTTCGGCGCACGGGTGCCGGCAGGGTGTGCGTCTCCCCGCCCTCGGCCGGCCGCGGCCCGCGGCCGTTCCCTTCGGGGTTCGGCCGCGGGCTTTTTTGGGAATTATGTCTTCGACAACCCCCTCGGCCCGCGCCGGCGCTCTCTCTCACACGCACCGGCCTCGATTCCGCCCGCACCGGCTAACTTTTCCCCGCACCGGCGGCGATTCCACGCGCACCGCCACGCTTTCACCCGCACCGGCGGTGATTGCGCACGCACCGGCACGCTCCCACACGCACCGGCGCGAATTTCCCCGCACCGGCGGCGATTGTGCGCGCACCGGCAGGCTTTCGCGCGCACCGGCGGCGATTTCGTCCGCACCGGCGCCGACTCACGCCCGCACCGCCTCGACTCTACGCCCGCACCGGCTAGCTTTTCCCCGCACCGCCTCGGTTTCTCCCGCACCGGCACGCTTCACGCCGCACCGGCCTCGGCTGTACGCGTGCGGCTCTCGATTCTCGCACGCACCGCGCGGGTTCACGCGTGTATATGGCGATTGACGCGCGCACTGTCTCGATTCGTGCGGCGCGTGCGTGAGTTGGAGGCTTGCGGGTGGGAGTTCCCCGGGCGCGTGTGAGAGTTTACGCGGCTGTATGGGATTACACATCGTCCGGCGTCCGGTTGTTAAGCCCTACGGCGGGTCTTGTATGAAGAGAGTTACACCAGCGCAACACTGCGGCGAGTCTGATTCAACACGGGCGACGGGCTTTACCTAAAAGCCCCCTCCGCCTTAAGCACTTTTTGGGCAGGCCGGGGACTTTTCGGGCGGACAGAAAACGGGGCCGCGCACACGCCCGCCTGAGTGTGTCTGCGGCCCCGGCGCCCGCCCGCCCCGTTCTCGCGCGGGCGTGCTCGCGCGCCCCGCCTCTGGCCGGCCGGACGCGCTCAAGGGATGCCCTGCCCTGCACCCCGATCTAATCAGACAACGAGAATGCCCATTTTGTGAGGCTCCTTCGTGGTGGTATATTCCGCCCGGTTTAGTCTTTGAAAACACGGCAACGGTCGGGTGCGTAGCTTGTGGCCTCAACCTCAAAGGAGTGATGAGCGCCGCCGTTGAGCATGAGAGGTTCATTCTCACGGCGAATCGGCTACGCAAAGACATTCCAATCCTGATTAGGATTAGAAGCAAGGGAAATCCGGCGTTCTCATTAGGAGGCGGCTTCTAATGGGGAGGGCCGCGCGCATGAGGACTGAGCGCCTTGCCGAAAAGCTGCGGGCCATCCGTGAAGGGTTAGGGCTGTCGCAGAACGGGCTAATCAGGCATCTAGGGTTCGAGGACGTGATCTATCAAAGTAACGTCTCCGGCTACGAATCCGGTGAGCGTGAGCCGCCTTTGCCGATACTCCTAAAGTATGCTCAGGCGGCGGGCGTCTGCCTCGACGTGCTGGTTAATGACGAGCTAGACCTACCCGCCAAGCTGCCCGCCAAACCGAAGCACAAACCCCGCCCCTCTTAGCTTATAATGCGGTAACTTCAATTTCGGCCCGCCTTACTCGCGTCTGCGATTGCAAGCGTTGGCGTGAGGACAGACCGCGACTTCCCTGACGCGACGGGCGGGCCGAATCCTTCTCAGGGACTCGGCCACGGGGAGTTGTCAAAGACATAACTCCCCTTTTTTTGCCTGCGGGTCTTCATGGCGTAGAATGTCGGCATGACCTCCGAGCACAAAGTCAGACGCGCCCTCGTCGTCGTGGACGTGCAGAACGACTTCTGCCCCGGCGGCGCGCTCGGCGTCGAGGGCGGCGACGAGGTGGTCGCCCCGCTCAACCGCCTCATCGAAGAGTTCCTTTCGCGCGGCGATCTGGTCTTCAAGAGCCGCGACTGGCACCCGCCCGAGACGCGCCACTTCGCCGACTACGGCGGCACGTGGCCCGTCCACTGCGTGCAGCACACGCGCGGGGCCGAGTTCCACGCCGGGCTGGTTGACGACCCGCGCGTCCGCGTCGTCTCGAAGGGCACGGGCGACGAGGACAACTATTCGGCGTTCGACGGCACGGACCTCGCCGAGCAACTGCGGCGCGGGGGCGTCGAGGAGGTCTGGGTGGGCGGCCTCGCCACGGACTACTGCGTCAAGCAGACCGTCCTCGACGCGCTGCGCGAAGGCTTCCGCGTCACCGCCGTCGAAGAGGCCATGCGCGGCGTCAACCTCCAGCCCGGCGACGACCGCCGCGCCCTCGAACAGATGCGCGCGGCCGGGGCGGAAATCGTCTAGAGCGGTAGACAGTAGACGGTAGTCAGTAGCCAGTAGCGCCCCGCGTTATTGATGCTTACGCCGGCACGCTGACGGCCCGCCGCCGAAGCTCTTTCCTACTGGCTACTGACTACCGTCTACTGGCTACTGATTACTTATGCTCAACATTGACCGCTACCACGCGACGATGGGCGACGCGTCGTACAAGGCGGCGACGCGGCTGCGGGGCGGGCCGCTGAGCGAGGCCGAGGCGACCTTCTACGTGACGCAGCGCAAGCTCGCCTACGCGCCCTGCCTCGGCCACGAGCGGCTGCTGCGCTCGCTGCTCGACCTGCGCATCGACCGCCCGCGCCTGCGCACGCTCGAACAGGATCGCGGCGGTCTGGCGCTCTTCGCCCGCGCCGTCGAGGACATCAACTTCGCCGGGACGGTGCGCGCCGTCCGCCCCGGCACGGTGATGTTCGCCTCGCAGCCCTTCGCCGACATCACCGGCGCGTTCGGCCTCACGCAGGCGCAGGAGATCAAGTTCGAGCACGCCTTCGACCTGCCGATGACGACGGCCGCGCTCGCCATGCAGATGCGGCGCGCCGCCGGCCACCGCTGGCTCTCCGACTTCTCCCTGCGCCGCAACGGCGACATCGAGCGCGCCGTCGAGGTCGCCACCTACGCCTTCATCGGCGGCTTCAACGACACCTCGAACATGGAGGCCGCGCACCGCCTCGACATCCCGGCCGTCGGCACCGAGGCCCACTACTGGCAGCAGTCCTACGTCGAGTTCATGGACGAGCCGGAGGTAGACCCGCGGACGGGGCGGCCCAAGCACTTCGAGCAGGTCGCCTTCGAGCGCTGGCTCGACGCCAACCCGCAGGGCACGACGCTGCTGCTCGACACCGTGGACGTGAGGCTCGGGGCGGCGCACGCGGCGATGGCCGCGACTTCGAGCGAGTCGCGCCGCCGCGCCTTCAAAGGCTTCCGCGTGGACTCGGGCGACCTCGCCAAGCTCGGCAGGTGGTGCCTCGACTTCTTCGAGGCCAACGGCCTGACCGGGCTGATGCCCGTGCTCACGGGCGACCTCGACGTGGAGTCCATCCGCCGCATCGTCGCCGAGTTCCCCGCGGCCGCCGGCTTCGGCGTCGGCACGAAACTCTCCGGCGAGGTCAGCCGCATCGCCGGCGTCATCTTCAAGGAGTGCGTCGTCGCCGGCCGCCCGACTTTGAAGGCCTCGAACACGCCGGAGAAGTCCACCCTGCCCGGCCGCCTGCAAGTCTTCCGCGGCGCGGACTCGTCGGGCCGCTACGTCGGCGACGTGACGGGCCTCGACGGCGAGGAGGTCGAAATCCCCGGCGCGGCGCGCGTCGAGCGCCTCCTCCAGCCCTTCTGGGAGAGCGGCCGCCACGAGGCCATCCCCTCGATCCGCAAACAGAAAGGCTTCGTCGAAGAGCAGCTCGCCCGCTTCGACGACATCGATCAGTACCCGCGCGCCTTGAGCGACCGCCTCCGCGCGCTCCGCGACGACCTCACCGCCCGCATGCGCCGCGACGAGTCGGGCTGGCGCGAAGTGCTCACCCTCCCGCCGCACCTCGCCGGGGATTTCGAAGGCCCGGCCGCCGAACAATCGAAGGCCCGGCCGTGAGCGTGGGCGGGCCTCCGCCCCTGCCTTCGGCGCGCCCGTCGTGTATAATGTCGTGCTGTCCCCATTAAAACTGAATTCAAGACACTGGGAGTCACTCAAGCGATGAAAATGTTGATTCTCGCCGCGCTCCTGCTCGCGCTGCCCGTGGTCGGCTTCGCGCGGCAGGCCCAGCCGCGAAAGCTCTTCCCGTACCAGTACACGATTGACGACCTGCCGAACGGGCTGCGGCTCGTCACCGTCCCGACCGACTACCCGAACCTCGTCTCGCTCTACATCGTCGTCGCCGCCGGCTCGCGCAACGAGGTCGAGCCGGGCAAGAGCGGCTTCGCGCACTTCTTCGAGCACATGATGTTCCGCGGCAGCCAGAACTTCACGCCCGAGCAGCGCGAGCGCCTCTTCACGCAGGCCGGGGCCGAGACGAACGCCTACACCTCGGACGACCGCACCGTCTACCACGCCACCTTCTCGAAGGAAGACCTCGACGAGATCATGCGCGCCGAGGCCGACCGCTTCCAGCGCCTCAAGTACACGCCCGAGCAGTTCAAGACCGAGTCGCAGGCGGTCTTGGGCGAGTACAACAAGAACAGCGCCAACCCCTTCTTCAAGATGCACGAGGTGGTGCGCGAGACGGCCTTCAAAAAGCACACCTACTCGCACACCACGATGGGCTACCTCAAGGACATCGAGGACATGCCCAACCAGTACGACTACAGCCTCCAGTTCTTCAACCGCTTCTACCGGCCCGAGTACACGACGATTCTCGTCGTCGGCGACATCACGCGCGAGCGCGCGCTCGGCCTGACGAAGCGCTACTGGGGCGAGTGGAAGCGCGGCGAGTACAAGGCCGACATCAGCGACGAGCCGGAGCAGAAGGAGGCGCGCACGGCCCACATCGACTGGCCCGCGCCCACGCTCCCGCACCTCCAGATCGCCTTCCACGCGCCGGCCTACGACGCCGCCTCGAAGGACGTGGCCGCCCTCGACCTGCTCCAGCAGATCGTCTTCGGCGAGAACTCCGAGCTCTACCAGCAGCTCGTCCTCAAGGAGCAGAAGGTCGACGTGTTCGGCGCGGGCTTCGACCACCAGATGGACCCGGAGCTGTTCACCGTCGTCGCCCGCGTCAAAGACCCGGCCAACGTCAACTACGTCCGCGACCTCGTGCTCAAGACCGTCGAGCGCCACAAGACCGAGCTGATCGACCGCGCCAAGCTCGACGCCACGCGCTCGCGGATGCGCTACGGCTTCGCCATGGCGATGAACTCGAACAGCGCCATCGCGGGGGCGCTCGCGCCCTACATCGCGCTGCGCCGCACGCCCGAGACCCTCAACGAGCTGTTCGAGACCTACGAGAAGATCACGCCCGAGGACATCCGCGACGCCGCCCGCAAGTATTTCCGCCCGGAGTCGCGCACCGTCGTCACGCTCGCCACGAAGGGGCAGAACCTCGCGGCCCTGCCCGCGCGCAAGGAGGGCCGCCAATGATGCGACGCTCACTCGCCTTCGCCTTCGCCACACTGCTCGCCGCCGCCCCGCTCGCGGGGGCGGCCGCGCACGCGCAAAACCGGATGACCACTCCTAAGCTCGCCAGCGTGCTCCAGCCGGGCACGTCGCCGCTCGTCACCTTCCGTCTGCTGTTCATGACCGGCTCGGCCGACGACCCCGCCGGCAAGGAGGGCGTCGCCTCGCTGACGGCCGCGCTGCTCGCCGAGGGCGGCTCGCGCGCCATGAGCTACAACGAGATCGTCGCGGCCATGTACCCGATGGCCTCCTCCTTCAACTGGCAGGTCGACAAGGAGATGACCGTCTTCTCGGGGACGACGCACGTCGACAACCTCGAAAAGTATTACGGCCTGATCCGCGACATGCTCCTAGACCCCGGCTTCCGCGAGGACGACTTCACGCGCCTGCGCGCCGACGCCGTCAACTTCCTCAAGGTCAACCTGCGCGAGGGCAACGACGAGGAGCTCGGCAAGGAGTACCTCTACAACCTCGTCTACGCCGGCCACCCTTACGAGCACCACAGCGCGGGCCGCGTCTCGACGCTTGAGAAGCTGACGCTGGCCGACGTGCGCGACTTCTACCGCCGCCACTACACGCAGGCCAACCTCGTCGTCGGCCTCGCGGGCGGCTACCCCGAGGACTTCGCCAAGCGCGTCGAGGCGGACTTCGCCAAGCTCCCGGCCGGCACGCCCGCGGCGCGCAAGGTCGCGCAGCCGAAGCCCGCGCCCGGCATGAAGATCGACATCGTCGAGCGCGAGACGCGCGCCACGGCCATCTCGATGGGCTTCCCCATCGCGGTCAACCGCGCGCACAAGGACTGGCCCGCGCTCGCCCTAGTCGCCAGCTACCTCGGCCAGCACCGCTCCTCGGTCAGCCACCTTTACCAACGCCTGCGCGAGGCGCGGGGCTTGAACTACGGCGACTACGCCTACATCGAATACTTCCCGCGCGGCATGTTCCAGTTCACGCCCGACCCGAACCTCGGGCGGGGGTCGCAGATTTTCCAAATCTGGATTCGGCCCGTGGAGCCGCAGAACGCGCACTTCACGCTGCGCGCCGCGCTCTTCGAGTACGACAAGCTGGTGCGCGAAGGGATGCGGCAGGAGGATTTCGAGTCGATCCGCAACTTCCTGACGAAGTACGCCAACGTCCTGACCTCGACGCAGAACGCGCGGCTCGGCTACGCGCTCGACAGCCGCTACTACGGCATCGGCGACTACAACACCTTCATGCGCGAGCAGCTGGCGAAGCTGACGCTGGCGGACGTGAACCGCGCCATCAAACAGCACCTGAAGAGCGACGGGATGCGCGTCGTCATCATCACGAAGGGCGGGGCGGCGCTGCGCGACGCCATCCTCAAGGGCACGCCCTCGCCCATCACCTACAACTCGCCGAAGCCGGCCGACATCATCGCCGAGGACAAGATCATCCAGACCTACAAGATCAACGTCCGCCCGGCCGACGTGGCGGTCGTCCCCGTCGAGCGCGTCTTCCAATGATGCGGTCTTGAATGTCACGGGAGGGCGGGGTTTCAATTAAGAATTAAGAATTAAGAATTAAGAATGAGGCGCTGCCGATTCTTAATTCTTAATTCTTAATTCTTAATTGAAACCCCGCCCTCCGTGTTATCCCCCGCCCTCCGGTAAACTCGGCGGCGCATCCCTACCCGAG
This sequence comes from Pyrinomonadaceae bacterium, assembly GCA_035563275.1. Classification (GTDB taxonomy): domain Bacteria; phylum Acidobacteriota; class Blastocatellia; order Pyrinomonadales; family Pyrinomonadaceae; genus QHXN01. The sequence goes on along the minus strand of DATMVI010000057.1, from coordinate 5,480 downwards.
CCTTGGACGTGAGGTGAGCGATGTTCTGGTTCTACCTTCTGGTCGCGGCGGCGGCCGGGGCCGTCATCCCCGTGCAGGCCGGCGTGAACTCGCAGCTCGCGCGTCTGACGGGACACCCCGTCGTCGCCGCCTTCGTCTCACTCGCCACCGGGGCGCTCGCGCTGCTCGTCTACTGCCTCGCGCTGCGGCCCGCCCTGCCCGGCCGCGCGGCGCTCGCCGCGGCCCCGTGGTGGCTGTGGGTCGGGGGGCTTTTGGGGGCGTTCGTCGTCGCGGCCACGGCGGCCTACGCCCCGCGGCTCGGCGCGGCCACCTTCATCTCGGTCGCCGTCGGCGGCCAGATGTTCGCCGCCCTCTTCCTCGACCACTTCGGCCTCGTCGGCTTCGAGTCGCGCCCGGCCGGCTGGCTGAGGATGCTCGGCGCGGCCCTGCTCGTCGCCGGCGTCGTCCTCATCCGGAAATTTTAAAAGCCGCGAACCGCGAGCCGTAAAGACAAGCCTAGAGCCGCCGCGCCCTGAACAACTCAGGCCGCGGCGGCTCTCAAGGCCCGGAACGATTCACGGCTCACGGCTTTTACCGATTCGCGGCCTCTTTCACCTCGTGAGCTTCATCGAGTAGAGGATGCCGTAGAGGGCGTCTTCGTGGCGGGCGAAGTCTTTGCCGCGCGAGGCGAGCATGATGTTGAGCATCTGCTTCTGGCCCTTGTAGTCGCGGTAGGCGATCCACTGGAGCCGCTGCGGGCTGTCGGCATCTTCGGGCGCGGCCTCGCGGAAGAGGACGCCCCTGACGCCGTCGATCTTCAACCAGCGCACCTCGTTGACCTCGCCGCTCGCCTTGCGCTGGAGCGCCTGCTGGTGGAAGGCGTTGAGGCTCACCTCCGAGGGGAAGTCGGCGCCCATCGGCGAGACGCTGCCGATGAGCGAGGCGGCGTCCCACGAGCCGGGCGAGCGCCAGAGCAGAGACGTGCTGCTCACGCTCTGCTTACTCCAGCGCTGCGGCACCGTCCACGAAATCTCCTGCTGCGCCCACTCGGCCGACTGGCCGCCCGAGACGGCCGCCGCCTGCGCCGCGTTCGGCTCCGGCTCCTCGGCGTCCGCGTCGTCGGCGGCCGAGCCGGCCAGCCCGCTCCTCGGCGGCGAGGGGCGCGCGCTCGCGGCCTCCTGCGCGCGGCGGCTCAGCCAGAAGTAGCCGCCGACGCCCGCGGCGACGAGCGCCACGAAGCCGACGCCGACGACCAGCAGAATCACGATGGCGACGATCCAGCCCTTCGAGAGTTTCTTCTTCGGCGGCTGGAGGTAGTCGTGCGGCGGTCTTGCAGGCATGGCGGTGAATTTCCTTTCCTGACGGACTCCGGCGAGGACGGCGCGGGACTATATCACGCGCGGGCGCGGGCGCGCACGAAAGATTGACGCCGGGCGCGGCGCCGTCTCAGCGGCGCGCGAGGTCGAGGAATTCGGCGAGGAGGTTCTGAGCGACGCGCAGGCGGTAGCGGGCCGTCGAGCGCAGGTCGTCGATGGGCGTGATGTCGCGCGCGAGTTCGGCGACCGCGTCCCGCACGGCCGCGTCGTCGAGCGCCCGCCCGCCGAGAGCCGCCTCGGCGCGGCGGCAGCGGACGACGGTCGGCGCGACGCTCCCGAGCGCCAGCCGCACGTGGGCGACCCGGCTGCCGTCCGCTTCGAGCGAGCCGGCGAAGCAGACCTTCGAGATGGCCTGCGCGCGGCGCGTGCCGACCTTGCGGTAGAACTGCCGCGCGCCGGCCCGCGGGCGCGGCACACGGACGCGCGCGAGCAGCTCGTCGGCGCGCATGGCGGTCTGCCGGTAGCCCGTGTGGAACTCCGCGTAATCGACCCAACGCGAGCCGGCGCCTGAGACCAGCTCGACCTGCGCGCCGTAGGCGAGGAGCGCGGGCGGCGAGTCGGCGGCCGGGCTGGCGTTGCAGACGTTGCCGCCGAGCGTGCCCCGGTTCTGGATGGCGACGCCGCCCGTCTCGCGCGCCGCGCTCACCAGCATCGGGAACTCGCGCCGCAGGATTTCGCTCCGCCTGACCTCGGCGTAAGTCGTCAACGCGCCGAGCGTCACCGCGTCCGCGGCGACCTCGATGCCGCGCAATTCTTCGAGTCCCCACACGCTGAAAAACTTCCGGTGCGCGAGGCCCCCCGCCTCCAGCAGCACCATCAAATCCGTCCCGCCCGCGAACGGCCGCCAGACGCCCGGCCCCTCGGCCAGAAGCGCCAGCGCCTCGCCCACGTCGCGCGGCACGACCAACTCGTATGCGGGGATGTAGGCTCGCATGGGAAGAAGAAGTAGTCAGTAGTCAGTAGTCAGTAATCAGTAGAAATACACCCTCTATCGAATCGTTCGCGTGTCGGCGTCGGCGGCCGGGGCGCCTACTGGCTACTGACTACTGGCTACTGTCTACTGCTTTAATCACCGCCTCGAAGATTCTGGTGTAGCCGGTGCAGCGGCACAGGTTTCCGGCGAGGGCTTCGCGGATGTCGGCCTCGTCCGGGCGCGGGTTGTCGGCGAGCAGGCGGACGGCGGCGAGCACCATGCCCGGCGTGCAGATGCCGCACTGCGCGCCGCCGCACTCGACGAAGGCGCGCTGCACGGCGTGCAGGCGCTCGCCGTCGGCGACGCCTTCGATGGTCGTCACCTCCGCGCCCTCGGCCTGCGCGACGGGGACGAGGCAACTGTTGACCAGCTCGCCGTCGAGCAGGACGGAGCACGCGCCGCACTCGCCCTCACCGCAGCCCTCCTTCGTCCCCGTCAGCCGCAACTCCTCGCGCAGCACGTCGAGCAGCCGCGCCATCGGGTAGGCGCGGACGGTCACGGCCCGCCCGTTGACCGAGCACTTGACGGCAATCTTGTCTGCGCTTTCGGGCGGATGCATATAAGAGCAGTAGTCAGTAGACAGTAGTCAGTAGTCAGTAGAAAAGCATTCGGTATCGAATCGTCGGCGTGTCAGCGTCGGCGTCCGGCGTGCGGAGCCTACTGTCTACTGACTACTGACTACTGTCTACTCTCCTCTCCTCCATCGCCTCCATGATCTCTTCCGGCATGACGGGGACGTGGTCGAAGGCGACGCCGGTGGCCTGTTCGAGGGCGCCGGCGATGGCGGGGGCGGGGCCGTCCATCGGCAGTTCGCCGATGCCCTTCGCGCCGCCGGGGCCGCCGGGGAAAGGGTTCTCGACGAAGTGGACGCGGACGGGCGGCATGTCGGCCGAGGTCGGGATGATGTAGTTCGTCATCTGCCCGTTCGCCATGCGCCCCTCACGCCACGCGACGCGCTCGTAAAGCGCCCACCCGACGCCCTGCGCCACGCCGCCCTCGATCTGCCCCGCGGCCAGAACGGGGTGGATGACGCGGCCCACCTCCTGCACCGCCACGAAGTCCTCGACGCGCGCCTCGAACGTCACCGCGTCCACGCTCACCTCGGCGACGTAGGCGGCCCACGCGAAGGCGCTGTAGGCGTCGCCGCGGTAGAGCTGGTCGTCCCAGTTCACGTCGGCCGGCTGCTCGTAGCGCGTGAAGACGCGCAACGCGCCGTGGCGCTCGGCGTACTCGCGGCAGGCGCGGCGGAACTCTTCGGGCCGGTAAGAGTCGCCGAGCAGGCCGCCGTCCTTCAACACCGCCCTGACGCCCAGCGCCGAAGTCTCGACGAGCTTGCCGACGATCATGCAGGTGCGCGAGGCGACCGTAGGGCCGCTGTCGGGCACGTCGGCCGTGTCGGGCCGCACGACCTCGACCTCGTCGTAGTCGAGCCCGAGCGCCTCGGCCGCGATCTGCGCGAAGATGGTGTTGGTTCCCTGCCCGATCTCGGTGCTCGCGGCGAGCACGCGCACGCGGCCCTCGGCCGTCGCCTCGACGCCAACCTGCGACTGCAAAAACTTCTCGCCCGAGCCGGTGAAGCCCGCCCCGTGCATGAAGGTGGCGAAGCCGATGCCGCGTTTGACCTTGGCCGAAGGGTTCTCGCGCGCGAACCGCTCGCGCTTGGCGCGGTAGTCCGACAGCTCGAAGGCGCGCTCGAGCAGCGCCCCCACGTCCACCGCCTCGCGGATGACCTGCCCCGTGGCGGTCGTGTCGCCCTGCCGGATGAAGTTGCGGCGGCGCAACTCTTCGGGCGCGAGGCCGACGGCGCGCGCGACTTTATCCAGATGGCGTTCGAGCGCGAAGATGCTCTGCGGCGCGCCGAAGCCGCGGAAGGCCCCGTGCGGCGGCGCGTTCGTCGCCACGGCGCGCGAGCGCACGCGGACGTTCGGGCAGTGGTAGGGGCCGGCGGCGTGGATCGTGCCGCGCGAGAGGACGACCGAGGAGAGCGTCGCGTAGGCCCCGCCGTCGATGTCGAAATCAATCTCCATCGAGACGAGCCGGCCGTCGCGCGTGACGCGCGTGCGGTGGCGCGTGCGCGACGGGTGGCGCTTCGTGGTGGCGGCCATGTCCTCCGCGCGGTCGTAGACCATCTTGACGGGCCGCCCCGACTTCCACGCCAGCAGCGCGGCGTGGCCGGCGATCATCGACGGGTACTCCTCCTTGCCGCCGAAGCCGCCGCCCGTCTCGGTCTGGATGACGCGCACGCGCTCGGGCGGCAGGCCGAAGAGTTTCACCAGCGCCTTGTGGACGTAGTACGGGCACTGCATCGAGCCCTGCACGACGACGCCCCGCTCGGGGTCGGCCGTGGCGAGGCAGCCGTTCGGCTCGATGTAGAGCTGCTCCTGCGCGCCGGTGCGGTACTCGCCCTCGACGACGATCAAGTCCTCGCCCGCGCCGGCCCCGTCCGCGTCCCCCTTCTCGACGAGGAAAGACTTGAAGACGTTGTCCTCGCCCCAGATGACCTCGCCCCCCGCCAGAGACTCTTCGATGGTGAAGACGGCGGGCAGCGGCTCGACCTCGACGCGGACGGCGCGGCGCGCCTCTTCGAGCAGGTGCTTGTCCTCGTGGGCGAGCAGGAGGATCGGCTCCTCCGGGTGGTTGATACTGCCGTCGGCGAGGTAGGGCTGGTCGAGCAGGATGAGCGCGACGGCGTTCTCGCCGGGGATGTCGCGCGCGGTGACGACGGTGAACTCGTCCCACGGCAGCGACGGGTCGAAGGCGACCTCCCTGATCCGGCCGCGGGGCACGCGGCTGCGGACGGTCACGCCGTGGAGCAGCCCCGGCGGCGCGAGGTCGTCAACGTAGAGGGCCGCGCCCGTGACCTTCGCGCGCCCCTCCTTGCGCGGCACGGGCCGCCCGACGAGTCTGTCTTTCATGCCGAGAGCCATCCGGTCGGTCGGCCGGCCCCCGCGCTCCCCGCGCCGGAGGCCGGACTAAGGTGGCGGCAAGCTTAACATAACGCGCGCCGCGGCCGCCGAAAAGGCGTGCGGCCCCGCCCCCTCCGGCCCTAATCGCCGCCCTGCGCGCCGAGGCGGCCGGGCACGTCGTCGGGGCGGTTATATTCGGCGGTCTGCTCCTCGGGCCCCTCGGCGGCCGCCTCGCGCGAGGCGCGG
>DATMVI010000056.1:0-2236 GCA_035563275.1 Pyrinomonadaceae bacterium | reverse complement strand
CGCGACGGCCGCGACCAGCAAGCGCCGCCGCCTCGAACCCGCGCGCCCTTCGTGCGTCTTCATGGCTCGCGCGCCACCTCCTCGTAGAGCGCGCGGACGGCCGCGAGGTTCTCTTCGCGCGGGCGGCCCTGCGGCGGGCGGCGGCCGCCGTTGCGCAAGGACTGCTCGGCCGCCTCGCCGAGCCGCGCGAGGTCTTGCGCGGGCACGAGGCGGACGCCTTCGGGGCGGGCCGCGCGGTCGGAGGCGACGACGGGCACGCCGAAGTGGACGGCCTCGCGCACCGAGATCGAGTCGCCGTCGTAGAGCGTGGTGCGCAGCATCAGGTCGCTGTCGGCGATGACGCGCAGGGTCACGGCCCGCTCCACGTCGCCGCACAGGAGGACGTGCTCGCCGTAGGGCGCGGCCGCGATGCGTCGCCGCAGCTCCGCTTCGAGGCTGCCCGAGCCGACCAGCACCAGCCCGGCTTCGGGGAAGCGCTCGCGCACGCGCCCGAGCGCTTCGATTTGCAGCGGCAGGTCGTACTCGGGTTCGAGCAGGCCGACGGAGACGAGCACGGGCTTGTGGCGCGCGAGGAAGGTGCGGAGCGGCTCGGGCGGTTCGACGGCGGGCGGCTCGGCCGGCAGCGCGTAAGGGCGTATGACGCGCACGCGCCCCGCGGGCACGCCGACCTGCCCGAACCACGCGCCGATCTCTTCGTTGACGGCGACGACGCGGTCGAAGCGTCGCATGGCGAGGCCGCGCAGGCTCGCGGGCCGGGCCACGCGCCCGGCGGGCGAGGACGGGTAGCCGCCCGAGTGGAACGTGAAGACCGACCTGCGCCGCGGCAGCGACGCGCACAGCAGGGCGAGGCCGACGAGCCGCGGCGTCAGGTTGCCGCCGACGTGCAGGTGCGCGATGTCGTAGCGCAGCGTCACGAGCAGCCGCGCCAGTTCCGCGGAGGTGCGCGGCCCGTAGACGCCCGCGCCGTCCGTCCTCCGCTCCCGGTTCATGTCGATGACCTCGCACGCGTCGCCCCGCGCCAGAAGGTACCGGCGCAGCGCCACGACGTGACCCTGCACGCCGCCGTGCGGCGTCGAGTACGGCCCGATTTGAAGAACCCGAAGGGGCATGGGGAAGGAGTAGACAGTAGACAGTAGTCAGTAGTCAGTAGAAAGACAGTCGCTCTCGAATCATTCGCGGGTCAGCGTCAACAGCCACGGCGCGGAGCGCCTACTGACTACTGTCTACTGTCTACTGTCTACTGTCTACTTGTCTCCATTTAGCACCGCGTCCAGATCGATCTCGCGCGGGGCGCGGGCGCGGGCGGATTCGAGGAGGCGCAGGCAGGCGAGGGTGGCGCGCGCGCCGTCGCGCACGGTGACCTCCGGCTCGCCGCCGTCCATCAGGCCGCGCATGAAGGCCGAGAGCTGCGCGGCGTAGCCCTTCTCGGCGAAGAGGCGCGTGCGCGTGCGCGGCCCCGCCGCCTTGACCGTCAGCCGCTTGAAGTCTTCCGACGAGACGCCGACGCCCGGCGCGAAGACCTCGACGCGCTCGCCGCCCGAGGTCTTGCTGCCGACCGTGCAGTAAGTCAGGCTGCCGACCGAGCCGTCGGCGAAGCGGAAGGTGGCCGCGACGTTGTTCTGCCCGATGGGCTCCTCGCGGTCGAGCGGCAGGCAGTAGGCCGAGACCTCGACGGGCTCGGATTCGAGCAGCCAGTACATCAGGTCTGTGAAGTGGACGCCCTCGCCGACGAGCGCGCCGCCGAAGGCCGGGTCGGCCGCCCAGAACGTCCCCGTCAGGCCCGGCGAGTTCATCCGGACGTTGACGACCGCCGGCCCCGTCCTCCGCTTGAGCGCCCGCTTCATCTCCGCGTAGAAGGGCGCGAAGCGGCGGTTGAAGCCGACGGTGAGCTGCATGCCCGTCTCCTCGACATCGCGGTAAAGCGTCCGGCACTCCTCCTCGGTCAGGGCCATCGGCTTCTCGATGAAGACGTGCTTGCCGGCGCGCAGCGCCGCGTGGGCCTGCGCGAAGTGGTGCTCGTGGCGCGTGGCGATGATGACAACGTCCGTCTCCCCGTCTCGCAGCAGCTCGTCGTAGTCCGTGCAGGCGTAGTCGGCGCCGAAGCGCTCGGCGTAGGTCTTGCCTCGCGCGCCGCTCGCCGAGTGAACCGCGCGCAGCGCGACGCCCGGAATCTTCTTCAGGTTCGGCAGGTGCTCCCAGCGCGCGAGGTTGCCCGCGCCGACGAGCGCGACGCGCA
>DATMVI010000055.1:0-8844 GCA_035563275.1 Pyrinomonadaceae bacterium | reverse complement strand
GACGAAGAGCGTGTTGAGCAGGCCGGCGAGGCGGTAGCCGCCGAGCGCGATCCGCAGGCGGACGACGCGGCGCGCCTCCTCGGTGTAGGCCCGAGACGGCGTCTCGTTCTCCCTGACGCCGGCGTAGGCGCGGCGGCCGAGCTGGTTGCTCTCCTCGACCCAGTGGAGCGGCTCAAGGTCTTTGGCCGCGGGCAGCGACTCGGCCGGGTGCTCCTTCATCAGCGCCTCGGCGAGCGCGCGCAGGCGGGCGCTCGCGGCCGCGTCGAGCGGGCGGCGCGGGCTGTCGTAGCCGAAGGCCCCGGCGGCCGCGTCCCAGAAGAAGTGGAGGCTCGTGGCCGGCGAGCCTTCGGCCGCCTTGAGGCGGAAGCCGTTGCCGCCCGCGTCGCCGTCGGGGTTGGCCGCCGTGTAGCGCGTGGTGGCGTGCATGGGCTGGTGCACGTCGCCGACGAGGTGGTAGAGGAAGCCGAGCGTCTCGGCGTCGGCGCGGTCGCGGCCCGTGCCGCGGCGCAGGGTGTTGACGGCCCAGTTGATGCGGTCGAGGACGTTGACCGGCTCGGGGCCGACTTCGGGGCGGGCGGGCACGCCGTCGAAGAACGGCTTGTGGTTGATGTAGTGCCACGGGTCGTAGGCGCCGTTCAGGGAGTCGCCGCGGAAGTCGTCCATCCAGACGGCGATGGTCACGGGGTCGTAGGTCTTCTCGCAGGTCGCGGCCGTGTAGTAGCCGGCGCACAGGTGTATGAGCGGGCGCCGCCCCTCGGGCGTGACGAGCAGCCTGTCGACGCGGGCCTTGGCCGCGGGCGTCAGCCGCAGGTAGGCGACCTGCGCCACCAGCATGTGGCCGGTGTCGTGCCACGCGGCGGCGCGCAGCGGGAAGGCGAACAGCAGGAGGCCGAGGGCGGCGGCGACTCTGGGCGAACGCTTCATCAGCTTTTTCCTCAGGGGCGAAGTCGGCGGCGCGCCTCGGGAGGGCGCGGCGCGCGCCTTTACTTGTAGAGCAGCGCGCGGGCGCGGGCGCGGTTGAACTCGGCGAGCCGCGCGGCCCACGCGCGCGCGATCTCTTCGGGCTCGTCGGCGCGGCGGACGCGCTCGTGCGTGTCCGAGTTGGCGAGCAGGCGCAGGTAGCCGTCCGCCTTCCACTCGGCCGGGTGGAGACGCCGGAGCGCGACCGCCAGCTCGATCCCGACGCGCACGGGCCGGAAGCGCGCGCGCTCCGTGACCACGAGGTTGACGCCGCCGCACTCCTCGCCCTCGAAGACCGAGGCGCGCGGCGTGAAGCGCACGGGCACGAAGCGCACGCCCGCGAGGCCCCGCGCGTTCATGTAGGCCGCGAGTCTCCTGCCGTCGAGCCACGGCGCGCCGACGATCTCGAACGGCGTGTCCGTCCCGCGCCCGACCGAAACGTTCGTCGTCTCCAGCAGCCCGACGCCGGGGTACAGGGCGGCCTGCGTCAGGCTCCGCATGTTCGGCGACGGGTTGACCCACGTCTGCCCCGTCGCGTCGAGCCACATCCCGCGCCGCCAGTTCTCCATCTTCACCACGCGCAGGTCGCAATTAATCTTCCTCTCCTCGTTGAAGAGGCGGGCCAGCTCGCCGACCGTCATGCCGTGGCGGACGGGGATGGTGTGGTAGGAGGTGAACGAGAGCTTGTCGGCGTCGGCCACGGGGCCCTCGACCTCCGCGCCGCCGACCGGGTTCGGGCGGTCGAGCACGAAGACGGGGACGCCGGCCTTCGCCGCCTCCTCCATCGCGTACCCGAGCGTCGAGATGTATGTGTAGAAGCGCGCGCCGACATCCTGTATGTCGAAGACGAGGGCGTCGAGGTTCTTCAGGTGCTCGGCCCTCGGCCGCCGCGTCTCGCCGTAGAGCGAGTAGACGGGCAGGCCGGTCTTCTCGTCCGCCGTGTCCGACACCTTGTCGTCGAGCGCGCCGCGGATGCCGTGCTCGGGCGAGAAGAGCGCGACGAGCTTGACGCCGGGGGCCTCGCGCAGAAGGTCGGCGGTGGCGCGGCCCCGGAGGTCGCGCCCCGTGTGGTTGGTGATGAGCCCGACCCGCTTCCCCTGAAGCTCCCTGAAGCCGCCGCGCGCGAGCACGTCCACGCCGCTCAGGACTTCGGCGTCGGGCGGCGCGAGCAGCCCCGCGGCCTCGGCCTCGCGCGCGCCGTCGGCCGAGGCGCTGAAGCGCGCGAGCCCGGCCAGCATGTCCTGCAAAAACCTCTCCTGCTGGAGCCGCGCGGCGGCGACCGCCCCGAGCCCGTCCTCGATGGAGCCGGCCACGATGTTCGCCACGCGCGCGCGCAGGGGCGTCACGTCGCCGCGCCCCTCGGGGTGGACGCGGTTCGAGAGGAAGACGACGAAGGTCTCGGTCGCCGGGTCGATCCAGACGGAAGTCCCGGTGAAGCCGGTGTGGCCGAAGGAGCCGACGGGGAAGAGGTCGCCGCGGTTCGCCGAGAAGCTGGTGTTGATGTCCCAGCCGAGCCCGCGCGCGCCGCCGTCTTCGGTCACCTGCCGCGGCCGCGTCATCTCCGCGACCGCGAGCGGGCCGAGGACGCGGGCGCCCGCGTACTCGCCGCCCGCCAGAATCATCTGGCAGAAGACGGCGAGGTCGTCGGCGGTGGTGAACATGCCGGCGTGCCCGGCGACGCCGCCCATGCGGTGCGCCGTCGGGTCGTGAACCTCGCCGCGCAGCACGCGCTCGCCCTCCGGCCCCGACTCGCCCGCCCCGCCCAGATAACTCCTCACGCCGCGCACGCTCTCCGTCGGCGCGACGCGCGCGAGCGCGGCCGCGTCCGCGCCCCCCGCCGCGCCCACGGGGCGGAAGGCCGTGTCGCGCATGCCGAGCGGCCCGAAGATGTTCTCGCGCGCGAACTCGTCGAGCGGCCGGCCCGCGACGCGGCCGACGACCTCGCCGAGCGCGATCATGCCGATGTCGCTGTAGACGAAGCGCGCGCCCGGCGCGTTGCGCAGGGGCTCCGAGTAGAGCCGCTTCAGCATCTCTTCGTGGCCCGACCACTCCTCGCGCAGGTCGAAGTCGGGCGCGTAGCCGGAGCGGTGCGTGAGCAGGTGCTCGACGGTGATGAGTTCCCTGCCCCCGCCCTTGAGTTCGGGGATGAAGTTCGAGACCGGGTCGGAGAGGCGGAGGCGTCCGCGCTCGACGAGGATCATGGCGCTCGTCGCCGTCGCCACCACCTTCGTCAGACTCGCCGCGTCGAAGACCGTGTCGGCCGTCATCGCCTCGCGCGCGGGGACGAGGGCGCGCGCGCCGTAAGCCTTCCGCCAGACCACGCCGCCGCGCCTCGCCACCAGCACGACCGCGCCCGGCAGCTCCTTCCGCGCCACCGCCTCTTCGACCGCCGCGTCGATCAAAGCCAGACGCGCCGCCGACATCCCCGCCTTCTCCGGCGCCACGCGCGGCAGCCCGGCGGCCGACGACTGCGCCGTCAGGCAGACGACGAACAGCGCGGCCGCGCACAGGCGCCACGCGCGCGGGTTGCCGCGCGATTGCGGAGCGCGGGTTGCGGACTGCGGATGAGAGAAACGTTGCGCCGCGACGGCGGCGTGAAGGTTACGGCCGGCCTCCCGCCGGCCGGCAACCCGCGACGCGCGACCCGCGGCCCGCGACCCGATGTTCGGCCTTCTCATTTTCTGTTCACCGCGCCGGCCGCCGCGCCGGGCGCTTTGAGTTGAATGCCCGTGCCGCGCGGGTAGAGGCCGGGGAGCGTGATGGGGAGGCGGCCCGTGATGTCGGCCCGCCCGGCGAGGGCGCGCGCGGCCGCCGCTTGCAGGCTCGGCATGTCGCCGTAGGTCACGAGGTAGGTCTTGAGCCGGGGGAAATTCCGGAGCAGGTACGGGCTGCCGAAGCTGACGCCGACCACGGGCGCGCCGCGTTCGAGCAGGCTGTTGAGGGCGCGCGCGCCGGCCTCGGGCACGGCCCCGCTGTTAGTCGCGCCCGAGCGCACGCGCACGTAGAGCGAGGCGATGACGAGGTCGGCCCCGGCCGCGCGCTCGACGGCGCGCTGCGCCTCGGCCTCGGTCGAGCGCGCGTCGAGCACCACGGTCTCGACCGGCCGGCCGAGCCGCGCCATCTGGGCCGCGAACGTGTTGGCGACGTGGAGGCGGTCTTCGCCGTTCGTCACGGCGAGGTTGAAGAGACGCGCGCCGGGCCGCAAGCCCTCGCCCGCGCGCAACTGCCGCGCGTCGTCGCGCACGAGCGTCAGGGCGCGCGCGGCGATCTCGTCGGCGAGCTTCAGCGCCTCCGGCGCGGAGACGAGGCGGTCGATCTCGTCGAGCTGCACGAGCCGGCTCCTGACGAGGCCGAGGTCGTACTTGGCGGCGAGGATTTTGCGCGCCGACTCCTCGACGCGTTTCTCGGCGAGGCGGCCCGAGCGCACCGCCTCGCGCAGGCCGCGCGCGGCCGCTTCCGGGTCGGCCGGCTTGACCAGCATGTCCACGCCCGCGAGCACGGCGCGCACGGCCGCCTCGTCCTGCTTGAAGTAGATGGTCAGCCCGCTCATGTCCATCGCGTCGGTGACGACGAGGCCGTCGAAGCCGAGGCTCCCGCGCAGCATCCCGCCGATGACCGCGGGCGAGAGCGTGGCCGGCACGTAGGCGCTCTCGGCGACGATCTCGCCGCCCTCTTCGACGTAGGCCGGGCGGATGGCCTCCTGCCGCCGCAGCGGCCGCGCCTGCGACGGGTCGATGCGCGGCAGGCCGATGTGCGCCGACATGACCGCGCCGACGCCCGCCGCGACGGCCGCGCGGAAAGGGACTAGCTCGGTCGCTTCGAGCCGCTCGCGGCCGGCGTCGATGACGGGCAGGCCGCGGTGCGAATCCACGCTCGTGTCGCCGTGGCCGGGGAAGTGCTTGGCGGTGGCGATGACGCCCGCGCCCTGCGCGCCGCGGATGAAGGCGGCGGCGAAGCGCGCCACCTCCCACGGGTCTTCGCCGTAGGAGCGGACGTTGATGACGGGGTTGGCGGCGTTGTTGTTCACGTCCACGACGGGCGCGTAAAGCTGCTGGACGCCGACGGCGCGGGCCTCGCGCGCCGTGACCTCGCCCTGCCGGCGCGCCAGCTCGGGCTCGCCCGTCGCGCCGACGGCCATGTTCCAAGGGAAGTGAGTCGTGTCCTCGAAGCGCATCCCGAGGCCGGATTCGAGGTCGGCCGAGATGAGCAGGGGGCGGCGCGCGTGCTGCTGCATCCGGTTGACGATGTGGGCCGACTCGTAGACGGGCGCGCGGAAGAGGATGATGCCGCCGACGTGGAGCCGCTCGACCTGACGGCGCAACTCCCTGTACTCGGCGCTCTCGCGGTGGAGGAAGCGCCCGTTGATGCCGACGGCAATCAACTGCCCGACCTTCTCTTCGAGCGACATCCGCTTCAATTCGGCGTCGGCCCAACGAATCGCCTCCGCCGACGGCCGGCGCGTGTACGGCCGCGCGGGCGCCGCGCCCCCCGCCTTCATCGTCGCGGTCGGCGCGCCCTGCCCCCGCGCCGAGCCCGACGGCGCGAGCACGAAGGCCGCCGCGAGGCCGAGCGCCAGCGCCGCACGCCGCGCCGCGCGTCTGTTCCCTGACTTCATCCCCTCCCCCATTCCTTCAACCCGCCTCGGGCGTCCCGCCCTCCCTCGGCGGTCGTTCGTTCATGGTGGGTTTCGACTCGGACATCTTAACTTAGTCGGCCGCGCCGGGCGCGAGTTCGTCCTGCCGTTCGAGGGGCGCGGGCGCGAAGGCGAGGCCGGCGAGCCACGCGACGAGGAAGGTCACGGCGCTGCCGATGAGGACGTACCACGTCCACGCGATCGGCGTCCAGAAGCGGACGTAGAGCATGACGACGATGCTGGCGGCCATCCCGACGAGCGCGGGCGGCTCGCTCACGCGGCGCAGGAACGTGCCGACGAGGAAGACGCCGAGCACGGGGCCGTTAATCAGCGAGGCGATCGAGAGCGCCTGATCGAGCGCCGAGCGGTTGCGCCGCATCGCGAAGACGGCGACGAGGATTTGCACGACGCCCCACACCAGCGTCAGCCAGCGCGAGACCTTCAGGTAGTGGCGGTCGTCGCCCCGCGGCCGGAACGGCTTGTAGAGGTCGTTGACGGCCGTCGCCGCGATGGAGTTCAGCGACGAGGAGAGCGCGGCGGCGAAGATGGCCGCGACGACGAGGCCCGCCAGCCCCGTCGGCATGTGCTTCGTGATGAAGTCGGGGAAGACGCGGTCGGTGTTGACGGCTTGGAACGCGCCCTCGATGGGGAGCGTCGCCGCGCCGGCCGAGAGGGTCGCGTAGGCCGGGTCGCGGTAGGGGCCGTAGAAGGCGAAGAGCAGCACGCCGATGAAGAGGAAGCCGACGAACTGCGCGAAGACGACCGCGCCGCTCGTCAGGAGCGCCGCGGCCGCGCGCCGCGGGCGGTCGGTGCAGAGGTAGCGCTGCACGAGGTACTGATCCGTCCCGTGCGTGCTCATCGTCAGGAAGCAGCCGCCGACGAGCCCGGCCCACAGCGTGTAGGTCTTCGTCAAATCTATCGGCAGCGTGAACGCCCACGCGCTCTCCGTGAAGGGGAACCTGAAGGCGTAGCTCGTCGTCCTCAGCCCCAAGTCGACGAAGCTGAATTTGTCGTACTGCTCGCCGAGCGCGACGGCCCCGCCGAAGCCGCCCGCGACGGCCGAGGCGAGCACGAGTGCCGCGGCCAAAGCCCCCGCGATGTAAATCCCAAGCTGCACCACCTCGACCCAGATGACCGCCTCCATCCCGCCGAAGTAGGTGAAGACGATCATCACCGCGCCGAGCAGCACGACCGAGGCGACGACGACCGTCGCGGCGTCCGCGCCGGGGCGGAAGGCCGCGTAGACGGCCGCGAGCACGAAGGCCGTCAGCAGCAGGCGGATGCCGTCGGCGATGTTGCGCATGACGACGAACAGCGAGGCCGCGAGCATCTTGATGCGCGGGCCGAAGCGGCGCTCCAGCAGTTGGTAGACCGTCAACAGGTCGCCGCGGAAGTAGGACGGGATGAAGAGGAGTGAGATGACGATGCGGCCCAGCATGTAGCCGAGCACGAGTTGGAGGAACTGGAAGTTGCCGCCGCGGGCGAACGCCGTCCCCGGCACGCTGATGAAGGTGATGGTCGAGGTCTCGGTGGCGACGATGGAGGCGGCGATGGCCCACCACGGCACCGAGCGGTCGCCGAGGAAGTAGTCGCGCGTCGTCCGCTGCCGCCGCGAGAACCACACGCCGAACAGCGTGATCCCGAGCAGGTAGCCGAAGATGATGAAGAGGTCGAGCGAGCGCATCGGTCAGGCAGACAGTAGACGGTAGACGGTAGACAGTAGTCAGTAGTCAGTAGCGCTCCGCGTCAAGTGCGCTGACGCCGGCGCGCGAAGGATTCGGTAGCGACTCTCTTTCTACTGGCTACTGACTACTGTCTACTTCATTTCCTCCCCATTTATCAACTCGCCCAGCCGGCCGATGCGCGGGCAGACGCTTTCGGGGTGGAGGTCGAGCGGGTCGAGGAGGATGGCGCGCAGGCCGTGGGCGCGCGCCGGCAGCGCGTCGTGCGCGTAGGAGTCGCCGACGAAGGCGGCCTCGCGCGCCTCGACGCCGAGCCGTTCGAGGGCGTAGCGGAAGATGGCCGGGTCGGGCTTGCGCGCGCCGACGAGGTGCGAGTCCACGAGCAGGTCGAAGCCGTCGGCGACGCCGGCCGCTTCGAGCGCGTCGCGCAGCCGCCCGTCCTCCGTGTTCGAGACGACGGCGAGCCGCAGGCCGCGCCGTCGCAACTCCTCGATGACGCGCGGCGCGTCGGGGTCGAGGCCGCACCACAGGTGTCGCTCGGCGTGCGTCGCGTCGAGGCGCGCGACGACGCGGTCGCAGGCTTCGTCGTCGAGCCCGAGCGAGCGGTAGGTGCGGCGGAAAGTCCAGTGCGGCCGCTTCTGGTCGTCCGGCGTCACGTAGCCCTCGCGCTGCATCTCGACGCCGACGGCCCGCAGCATCTCCTTGAAGGCGCGCTCCAGCTCGGCCGGGGCGAACTCGCGCGCGCACGTCTCGGCCGCGAGGCCGACGAGGCGCGGCCAGTCCGGGTGGATGAGCGTCCCGCCCGCGTCGAAGACGCACGCCCGCGCGCCGTCTAAAGAAGGGTGGAGCATGTTTGTCCCTCCGCCGGTGTCGCGCGGGCCGAGCCTCACAGGTCGCGCGCGAACAGCTTGATCTCCTCGTCGCCCTCGGACAGCCTGACCATCCTCTCGAATCTGAAGCCGAGCTTTTCGAGCAGCCTGATCGAGGCGTGGTTGTCTACGGCCGTCACGGCCGCGACGCGCTTCAGGCCGAGAGGCCCGCGCGCGTATTCGAGCACGGCCGCGGCCGACTCGCGCGCGAGCCCCTGCCCCCAGAATTTCGGGACGAAGGCGAAGCCGAGGTCAACGTCCTCCAAAGTCTCTCTCTTAATCAGCCCGCAGATGCCGGCCGGGACTCCGGACTCTTTCAGCTCGGTCAGGTACAGCCCGAAGCCGTGGCGCTCGTAGCTCGCGGCCGGCCCCCGCGCGATGTAGTCGCGCGCGCCCTCGATCGTCCGCACGCCCCTGTCGCCGATGAAGCGCAGCCACGAAGGCTCGTTCAGCAGCCCGAGGATGAACCCGGCGTCCTCGCCCGTCATCCGGCGCAGGATGAGCCGTTCAGTCTCCAGAACTTTCACTCCGACGACACCTCTCGATTTCGGCCTGCGGGGTCAACGACTTTGACCGTTCGGCCGAGCGCGATCTTCGTCAACCACGAACCCGCGACCCGCAATCGGGTCACTCCCCTTCCCGCGCCAGCGCCTCGACCGCCGCGGCCACGACGCCGCGCGAGGCTTCGAGCGCGCGCTCG
>DATMVI010000054.1:0-2050 GCA_035563275.1 Pyrinomonadaceae bacterium | reverse complement strand
CCGCGCCTCGGCCGTGGGGACGAGGACGGTCGTGCCGCGGCAGTGCGCGATGAGGTCTTTGATCGGCGTCCAGTAGGGCGAGAAGACGAGCACCTCGTCGCCGGGGTCTACGACCGACTGGAACGCGCCGAAGAGACTCTGCATGCCGCCGTTGAGGACGATCACGTCCTCCTCGCGCGCGGGGATGCGGTTGCGCTCGCGCAGCTTCGCGGCGATAGCCGCGCGCAGCTCGGGGATGCCGGACGAAGGCGCGTAGCGGGTGCGGTTCTCGGCCAGCGCGCGCGCCATCGCCTCCTTGATCGGGTCGGGCGTGTTCAGGAAAGGCTCGCCGCCCTCGAACTGGAAGACCGGCCGCCCCCCGGCGCGCAGCTCCATGACCTTGTTGCGGATTTTGACGATGTCGGAGAAGCCGACCTTTTCGAGCCGCGCGGCGAGGCGGAAGGCGGAAGCGGACGTGGACGTGGACACGACGGTCGGTGAACCTCCAGCAGTCTCGGGTGAGTTGACGGCGGATTATAGCCCCGGAACCGACGGAGCGTCCAATCGTTGACTGAGGAAATGGTTGACGCGACCGTCCATATCGTATACGCGGCCCGCGCGTAGGCCGCGGCCGCCGCGCCGGCCTTTCTTACAATTCTCCGACAAATCGGTTGCATCGGCCCGAAAACGGTCGGGGCCGCGGCGGCTTTTGCTAAAGTGCCGGGCAGAGTTCGGCGCGGAGGCGCGTGCGGAACGGCAGTTGCCACCTGCCGGGGCGCGGCCATTTCTTTGGTACGTCCAAGAATTTAAGAGACCGGATTGAGGAGACACTGACCCATGACTACGAACAAGATTCTGCCCGTCGCGCTGGTGGCCGCCCTTCTGGGCGGGACGGTCGGCGCGCTCGTGATGCGCCCCTCGAAGGGCGCGAACACGGCCGAGGTGGCGCAGGCGACCCGCAGCAACCTGACGACCCCGGCCGCCACGCAGGTGGCCGGCGTGACCGAGGCGAAGGCCGGCGACGTCCTGCTGGAGAACGAGCTCAAGGCCGAGACGCAGAGCCTCTCTGACGAAGAGCGCGCGGCCTTCCGCGACGGCTTCATCGAAGGCGCCCGCGCCGCCCGCGAGGCCGAGCTGGCCGCGCCGGCCACCGCGGCGACCCGCTCCACGGCCCCTTCGCGCGTCGTCTACCGTGACGCCCCGCGCGCCCGCCGCGCGACCCGTCAGGCCCCGCGCCGCGTCTACTACGACTACGGCCAGACCAAAGGCCGCTCCTTCTGGCAGAAGCACCGCGATAAGCTGACGGTGGCGATGGGCGCGGGCGGCGGCGCCCTCGTCGGCGGCCTCGTCGGCGGCAAGAAGGGCGCCTTGATCGGCGGCCTCGCCGGCGGCGGCGGCTCGGCGCTCTACACCTACAAGCTGCGCAAGCGCAACCGCAACTACTAAAGCGCGGCACGGCACTTAACGAAGGCACGGAGACGAATCGAAGCGGACGCTTCGGCCCGTCCCGTGCCTTCTTGACGACCGGGGCCGGTTGAGACTTTCCGGTTCGAAACTTTAAGGAGGCGGCAGCGGTGACGAAAAGGGGACTGAAGGCGGGCGCGTTCGGCGTGGCTTCGATCCTGACCCTCGCGCTGCTGCTCGTCGTCTGGGCGGCCGCGCCGAGTCGCGGGGCCGCGCTCTCGCGTCTGCGGGGCCGCGGCGAGTCGCTCTTCGCCGCCGTGCTCGGCCCGCCGCAAGGCTCCGCGTGCGCCGGGAACCTCCCGGCCGGCGTGAGCTTCCGCGAGTCGGAGGGGCGCGGCCTGCTCGTCAGGGCGTGGGTCAACGGCTCGGGCCCGTACACCTTCGCCGTGGACACGGGCGCGGGGGCGACCATCCTTTCGCCGCGCGTGGCGGGTGAGGCGCGCGTCGAGGTCGAGGCCGGCGGGCGCGGCATCGAGCTCGGCGGCCTGAGCGGCCAGACGGTCGGCGGCGGGCAGAAAGCCTTCCCGCGCAGCCTCTCGGTCGGCTTCCGCGAAAACCTCCTGCCCGGCCGCGGCCTCGCCGGCGGCGGCGGCTCGGCGCTCTACAC
>DATMVI010000053.1:0-4096 GCA_035563275.1 Pyrinomonadaceae bacterium | reverse complement strand
GCGCGGCGCACGCCGTAGACCCTTTCGTGCTGCTCGCCTTCGGCCTCATCCTGCTCGTGGCGAGGCTCGGCGGCGAGCTGTTCGCGAAGTTCAACCAGCCGGCCGTGCTCGGCGAGTTGATCGGCGGCATGGCCGTCGGGGCGCTCTCGCTGGCGGGCGTCGGGTGGGTGGACGCGGTGCGGGCGGACGCGGTCATCGCGGCGCTGGCCGAGTTCGGCGTCATCATCCTGCTCTTCGAGGTCGGGCTGGAGTCGAACGTGCGCGAGATGGCCGAGGTCGGCTGGTCTGCGCTGCTGGCGGCCCTGCTCGGCGTGGTCGCGCCCTTCGCGCTCGGCTGGGGCGTGGCGCGCTACTTCCTGCCCGACCACCCGACGCTCGTCCACGTCTTCATCGGCGCGACGCTGTGCGCGACCAGCGTCGGCATCACGGCGCGCGTGCTGCGCGACATGGGGCGGCTCCAGTCGCGCGAGGCGCGCATCATTCTCGGCGCGGCCGTCATAGACGACGTGCTCGGGCTGCTGGTGCTCGCCGTCGTCGCCGGGGCCATCCGCGCGCAGGCGGCGGGCGAGGCGCTGGCGGCGTGGGACGTGGCCGTCATCGCCGGCAAGTCGGTCGCCTTCCTCGCGGCGGCGCTCCTCGCCGGGCAGTTCCTCGTGCCGCCTCTGTTCCGCGGGGCGGGGCGGCTGCGCGGGCGCGGCGTGCTCGTGACGGCCGCCGTGGCCTTCTGCTTCCTGCTGGCGTGGGCGGCGGCGGCGGTCGGCCTCGCGCCCATCGTCGGCGCGTTCGCCGCCGGCCTCGTCCTCGACGAGGCCCACCTCGAGCCCTTCTTCAGCCGCGGCGAGCCGCACCTGCACGAGCTGCTCAGCCCCGTCAGCGCGCTCCTCGTCCCCGTCTTCTTCGTGCTGATGGGGCTGAAGGTCGATTTGAGCGTCTTCGGGCGGGGCGGGGTGATGGGCTTCGCGCTGATGCTGACGCTGGCGGCCGTCGCCGGCAAGCAGCTCTGCGCGGCGGGCGTCGTCGAGCGGGGCGTCAACCGTCTGGCGGTCGGGCTGGGGATGATCCCGCGCGGCGAGGTCGGGCTGATCTTCGCCGGCATCGGCGCGTCTCTGACGCTGCCGGACGCGCGGGGCGCGCCCGCGCCCGTCATCGACCCCGCCACCTTCGGCGCGGTCGTCATCATGGTCATCGTCACCACGCTGGTCACGCCGCCCTTCCTCAAGTGGTCGCTCCAGCGCGGGGAGGCGAAAGCCGTGAACGGGGGGAAGTAGTCGGACGACTGACAAATCGTCTTCACGATTCACGGTCTTTATTAAGGGAGGGGTTCATGGTCAGCAAGAAGACGCAGAGCAAGGCGGGCGCGCCCGCGCGGCGGCGCGGGCAGCAGATGGGCGACGAGCGGAGCGCGAAGGACAAGACGCTGGAGGCGAAGGAGGACACCCCGGCGTTGCGCGGCCGGCGCAAGGCGGCGAGCAAGTTCTACGGCGACGAGTCGCACCAGCAGACCGGCACGCGCCCCGAGACCCCGCGCGACAACACGCCCTCCGTCCCGGCCGCCATCCCCACCGGCATGAAGCTCGGCGAGTCCGGCGGCGAGCGCGAGTTCAAGCAGAGGCAGAAAGCCGCCGGGAAGAAAAGCAGAAGCTAGAGGCGAGGGGGCGGGTGCTCGGGGCGAGTTAAAGGCGAGCGTCTTCCAACGCCTTTAACTCGCTCCCTAGCCCCCGCCCCCTCGCCTCTAAAAAAAGAAGGGCGCCCGGCCCCCCCATGGCCAGACGCCCACGGCCACTGAGAGTGGCCTGCCCCAAAGTTTCACTCGTTCTCAGAAGGAACGCCCGTTAACTGCGTCAATACTAGCCCCGCCCCGCCAGCCTTTGGTTGCGAACACATTGCGATGGCATGAAGAGACCGTGACGGCCGCGGGCCGCGCGGGAAGCCCGCGACAAAAGGCGACGGCCGCGAAGCCCGTGGGACTTCGCGGCCGTCGCGCTCGTGCCCGCCGGCGTCGCTTGGGGCTTTTAATCCACCGTCCACATGTCGCCGCTGTGGATGAGCTTTTCGAGCCGGCCGCGGCCGTGCCGGGAGACGGCCTCCTCGATCTGCTGCTCCATGAGGTCTTCGTAGGTGGCGCGCTCCACGTCGCGGAAGATGCCGACGGGCTGCGGGAAGTCGGGGTACTCCATGCGCGCGAGCATGAAGGCGACCGAGGGGTCTTTCTCGTGCATGTCGTGGACGAGGCAGTCGTCTTCGGTCAGGCCGGTCTCCGCGCCGAGCGTGATGACCTCGGGGAGCGTGCCCTTCATGCGGATGCCGCGGTCGCGGTTCTTGCCGAAGACCATCGGCTTGCCGTGTTCGAGGTAGAGCACGTTGTCGGGCCGGGCCTCGCGCGCGGCGAACGAGTCGAAGGCGCCGTCGTTGAAGATGTTGCAGTTCTGGAAGACCTCGACGAAGCTGATGCCCTTGTGCCGGGCCGCGGCCTGCACCATCGCGCCGAGGTGCTTCACGTCGATGTCGATGGCGCGCGCCACGAAGGTCGCCTCCGAGGCGATGGCCAGCGACAGGGGGTTGACCGGGTAGTCGATGACGCCCATCGGCGTGGACTTCGTCTTCTTGCCGAACTCGCTGGTCGGCGAGTACTGCCCCTTCGTCAGGCCGTAGATGCGGTTGTTGAAGAGGATGTAGTTGAGGTCGAGGTTGCGGCGGATGGCGTGCATGAAGTGGTTGCCGCCGATGGAGAGGGCGTCGCCGTCGCCGGTGATGACCCAGACGGAGAGGTCTGGGTTGGCGGCCTTGATGCCGGTGGCGATGGCGGGCGCGCGGCCGTGGATCGAGTGGAAGCCGTAGGTGTTCATGTAGTAGGGGAAGCGCGACGAACACCCGATGCCCGAGACGAAGACGATCTTCTCGCGCGGGATGCCGAGTTCGGGCATCACCTTCTGCACGTTGTTGAGGATGGCGTAGTCGCCGCAGCCCGGGCACCAGCGCACCTCCTGATCGGAGGTGAAGTCGGCCTTCGTCAGCTTGCCCGGCGGGGGCGCGGCCTTGCCCGCCACGACCGAACCCGGCTCGCTCTCCGGCGACGGCCCCGACCCCGAGACGTTGCCGCCGATGCCGCCGACGTGCGTCTTGTTCAGCCCCTTCTGCTCGACCTCGTGGCCGTTGCCGCCGCTGCCGTTCCCGCTCGTACTCATCTCTGTCTGCTCCCTCTCGCTGTCGTTGACTCTCAAGTTGGTTAGATGCCGCCCGGCCGCTACAGGTACTCTTCGACCTTCTGCGCGATCTCGCGAATCTGGAAGGGGCGGCCCTTGACCTTCGAGAAGGCGACGGCGTCCACCAGATACTTGGCGCGGATCATGGTGCAGAGCTGGCCGAGGTTCATCTCGGGGATGATGACGGTGTCGAAGCCGCGCAGCACCTCGCCCAGATTCGAGGGGAACGGGTTGAGGTGGCGCAGGTGCGCGCTCGAAACCGGCTTGCCCTGCTCGCGCAGGCGCTCGACGGCCGAGGTGATCGAGCCGTAGGTCGAGCCCCAGCCGAGGACGAGCACCCGGCCCGCCGGGTCGCCGAAGACCTCGACGGGGGGGATGTCGCGGGCGGCGCGGTCGACTTTAGCCTGCCGCATCTCCACCATGAAGTGGTGGTTCTCCGGCTCGTAGTTGACGTTGCCCGTCAGGTGTTGCTTCTCGATGCCGCCGATGCGGTGTTCGAGCCCGGGCGTGCCGGGCAGCGCGAAGGGGCGGGCCAAAGTCTCCTCGTCGCGCGCGTAGGGGAGGAAGTTCGCGGGGTCTTCGGCGAACTTCACCTCGATCTTCGGCAGGTCGGAGACCTCGGGCACGAGCCACGGCTCCGCGCCGTTGGCGAGGTAGCCGTCCGAGAGGTAGAAGACCGGCGTCATGTAGCGGAAGGCGAGCCGCACGGCCTCAATCGCCATGTGGAAGCAGTCGGCGGGCGTGGCCGGGGCGACGACGATGGCCGGGCACTCGCCGTTGCGGCCCCACACGGCTTGGAATAAATCCGCCTGTTCGGTCTTCGTCGGCAGGCCCGTCGAGGGGCCGCCGCGCTGGACGTTGACGATGACGAGCGGGAGTTCCGTCATCACGGC
>DATMVI010000052.1:0-5569 GCA_035563275.1 Pyrinomonadaceae bacterium | reverse complement strand
GAGGCGGCGCGCGGGGTCTGCCGCCTTGAGCCGCGTCTTCTCGTAGCGGAGCAGGTCGAGCACCCAGCCCGGCCCGACCCGCTCCTCGCGCAGTCGCGCGTCGAGGTAGTCGGCGAAGTCGAGCGCGTCGTCGAACATGCGCTCGATGCCGCCGTCGGCGTGCTGCGCGGCGAAGCGCCTGAAGTGCGCGGCGAAGCGCCCGCCGAGGACTCTGCGGGTCAGCGGGAACAGCTTGCCGATCTCGACAAAGCGGCGCTCGCGCTCGGTCGCGGCGAACGAGTCGAAGCGCGACGCCGCCTCGCGCTTCAACTGCCGCGACTCGACGGCCGACAGCCCCAGCTCGCGCCCCAACGCGAAAGGGTCGTCCACGAACCGCCGGCGCAACTCGTCGTCCGACGCCAGCCGCGCAAGAATGTTCTCGATCTCGGCCATCTCTCAGGTAGACAGTAGACAGTAGTCAGTAGTCAGTAGTCAGTAGTCAGTAGGAAGACCTTCGGCGGCGAATCGTCAGGGCGACATTGTCAGTCGTCGTAGCGCGGAGCGCCTACTGTCTACTGTCTACTGTCTACTGTCTACTTCAATACTCCCGCAACTGTTCGCGGTAGGCGTCGAAGTTGCGGCGCATCTCGGCGAGGCTGTCGCCGCCGAACTTGTCGCGCGCGGCGGAGGCGAGCGTGAGGGCGACCATCGCCTCGCCGATCACGCCGGCTGCGGGCACGGCCGTCACGTCCGAGCGCTCGAAGGCGGCCTCCTCCTCCTGTTTGGTGTCCACGTCCACGGAGCGCAGCGGCTTGCGCAGCGTCGAGATGGGCTTGAGGTAGCCGCGCGCGCGCAACTCCTCGCCGTTGGTGATGCCGCCTTCGAGTCCGCCGGCGCGGTTCGTCGGCCGGCGGAAGGCGCGCGCCTCCGCGTCGTAACCGATCTCGTCGTGAACCCGCGAGCCGTGGAGCGAGGCGGCGCGCACGCCCTCGCCGAGCGAGACGGCCTTGACCGCGGGGATCGACATGAGGGCTTGCGCCAGCCGGCCGTCGAGCTTCGCGTCCCACGAGGTGTGCGAGCCGAGGCCGGCGACGACGCCGCGCGCGACGACCTCGAAGACGCCGCCGAGCGTGTCGCCCGCGCGCCGCGCTTCGTCCACGAGGGCGACCATCGCGGCCTCTGCCTCCGGGTCGGCGCACCTGAGAGGGGCGTCGTCGGGGACGGACGCGACGCGCTCCCACTCCACGTGCGGGGGCTCGGCCGGCACGCCGCCGAGTTGGACGACGTGGCTGCGAATCTCGACGCCGAACTCGGCGAGCAGGAGTTTCGCCAGCGCGCCGCAGGCCACGCGCGCCGCGGTCTCGCGCGCCGAGGCGCGCTCTAAAATGTCGCGCAGGTCGCGCGCGCCGAACTTCAGACCGCCGGCGAGGTCTGCGTGACCGGGGCGCGGCCGCCTCACGCGGCGCGACTTCTCGCCGGGCACTTCGCGGGCTTCGGCCGACATCACGTCCGACCAGTTGGCCCAGTCTTTATTTTCAATCAGCAGCGCGACGGGCGAGCCGAGCGTGAGGCCGTGGCGCACGCCGCCGAGGATGTCGGCGTGGTCGCGCTCGATCTTCATCCGCCCGCCGCGCCCGTACCCCTTCTGCCGCCGCTCCAACTCGCGGTCAATGGCCTCGGCCTCCACCCTCAGCCCCGCGGGCAGACCCTCGACCACCGCGACCAGCGCGCGGCCGTGCGACTCCCCGGCGGTGTAGAAGCGGAACATCAGAAGGAAGTAGGAAGTAGACAGTAGTCAGTAGTCAGTAGTCAGTAGAAAGCAGCCGCTATCAGGTCGTTCGCGTTTCAGCGTCAGTAGTCAATAACGCGGAGCGCCTACTGGCTACTGACTACTGTCTACTGTCTACTGTCTTAATCAATAAACCTCTCGCGCACTTCGGGGGGCGGCAGCAGGCACGCGTCGTACTTGCCGAAGAAGCGGTAGCGGTAGCGCGCGAAGAGATTATAGAAGAAATCGCGGACGGGCGCGGGGATGACGCGGGCCGCGAGGAAGAGTTTCCACGCGCCGCCGAGGTACTCGGCCACGCGCAGCGACGCGTCCGAGCGGACGTGGACGCGCTCGCGCCCCGGCCCCCGCTCGACGAAGACCACCGAGTCGACGCCCTGCAACTCGGGGTGCCGCCCCAGCACGGCGCGGCCGTACTCGCTCTGGAGCGCCGCGAAGCGCATCTCGCCGCGCCGGTCGTTCTTGAGGATCGTCTGCACGGCCTTGTTGCAGAAGCCGCACACCCCGTCGTAGAGCAACACCGGGGCGGTGTCAGTAAGTTCGAGCATAGGGAAGTAGCTAGTAGTCAGTAGACAGTAGACAGTAGGAAGACCTTCGGCGGCGAATCGTCAGGGCGACATTGTCAGTCGTCGTAGCGCGGAGCGCCTACTGACTACTGACTACTGACTACTGACTACTGTCTACCGTCTGCCGTCCACCGCATTTTGCCACAAATATTCTTCGGCGAAGATGTTGCCGCGGCCGAGGACGCCGACGGGGTCGAAGGCGCGTTTGAGGGCGGCCATCTCGCGCAAAGCCCCCTCGCCGTAGAGGGCACGCAGGTGGTCGCGCTTGAGCTTGCCGACGCCGTGCTCGGCCGAGATGGTGCCGCCGAGCTCGACGGCGCGGGCGATGAAGTGGCCGTAGAGCTCGCGCGCAGCCGCCGCCTCGACCGCGTCGCGCGGGAGGATGTTGACGTGGACGTGGTTGTCGCCGACGTGGCCGAAGATGACGTGCGCGAGGCGCGAGGCGCGCAGCCGCTCGCGGTAAAAGTTGAGCAGCGCGGGGAAGGCCGCGTCGGGCACGGCCGCGTCGGTCGAGACTTTGCGCTGGCCGCGGCGGGCCAGCCACTCGTTGACCATCACGGGCAGCGCGTGGCGGAAGGCGCGCATCTCGGCGCGGTCGTGCCCGCTGGTGCCGAACCACGAATCGTCGGCCAGC
The DNA here is from genome assembly GCA_035563275.1 of Pyrinomonadaceae bacterium. Classification (GTDB taxonomy): domain Bacteria; phylum Acidobacteriota; class Blastocatellia; order Pyrinomonadales; family Pyrinomonadaceae; genus QHXN01. The sequence continues at coordinate 2,604 of DATMVI010000052.1, read as the reverse complement.
GCGCGGTGGCCCTCGACGAGCGCGAGCCACTCGCCCATCAAAACGTCTTCGGTCTCGGGCGCGACCTCCTGCTCGAAGAAGACGGCCCCCTCGGCCCGCAGAGGCACGAGCGGGTAGCGCTCGCGCAGGAACTTCAAAGACTCCACGTCGAAGTATTCGAGGGCGCGCGCGTCCAAACCGCGGGCCGCGCCGCCGGCCCCCGGCGACCCGCGCGTCCTCAGCGATCTCTCGCGCGCCTCGCGGACGAAGGCGAGCAGGTCTGACTCGGCGGCGAAGAAGACGATGCCGCCCAGCACGCCCGCGGGCCGCGGGAGCAGAGCGACCTCGACCTCGGTGACGACGCCGAGCGTGCCCTCGCTGCCGACGAAGAGGTCTACGGCGTCCACGCGCTGCTCGACGAAGTAGCCGGCGGCGTGCTTGCGCGTCCGCGGCATGGCGTAGGAGGGCAGCCGGGCCTCAACCTTACGGCCGCCCGCGAGCGGGAGGCTGATGCGGCCGTCGTCGCCGGCGCGCACCTCGCCGCGGCGCAGCTCGACGAGGTCGCCCGTGGCGAGCGCCACTTGCAGGCGGCGCACGTAAGCGCGGGTCGGGCCGTACTTGAAGGTGCGCGCGCCCGAGGCGTTCGTCGCGACCGTGCCGCCGAGCGAACAGCTCCACTCGGTCGGGTCGGGCGGGTAGAGCAGCCCTTCGACGCGCGCGGCGCGCTCAAGGTCGGCGAGGCGCACGCCGGCCCCGGCCGTCGCCCGCCCGCCGCCCGAGTCTTCGCGCGCGACCTCTTTGATCTGGTCGAGCCGGTCGGTCGAGAGCACGACGCCGCCGAACGGCACCCGGCCGCCGACGACGCCCGTGCCCGCGCCCGAGACGGTGACGGGCGTGCGGTCGCGCGAGCAGCGGGCGAGGACTTCGGCGACCTCCTCGGCCGACTCCGGCAGCACGACGCGCGACGCGTGGCCGCCGGCGAGGTTGCTGGCGTCGCCGAGGAAGGATTGAATCCCGTCGGGGTCGGATTTAATCAGCATACGGCGTCTGCGGGTCGCGCCTGCGGGCCACGTAGAAGGCGTCGGGCTCGTCCGTGCCCTCGAACCGGCGCAGCCCCTCGAAGTCGAAGCCGAGCTTTTCGAGCACGCGGCGCGAGGGCGTGTTCGCGGGCGAGACGCGCGCGACGACGCGCGGCAGTCGCAGCGCGTCGAAGGCGAAGCGCATGCACGCGCCGGCCGCCTCGGTCGCGTACCCCCTGCCCCACGAGTCGCGCGCGAAGAGGTAGCCCAGCTCGACCTCCGGCATCGTCTCCGACGGCGGGTCGAAACCGCAACTGCCGACGAGCCGCCCCGACCCCTTCTCGACCACGGCCCACTTGCCGAACTCGCGCCCGGCCGAGGCCGCCGCCTTGCGCGCCAGCCACTCGCGCGCGCGCTCCACGCCGGCCCACGGCCGCCCGTCGCCGACGTAGCGCATCGTCTCCGCGTCGCGGCACATCTCGAAGAGCGCCGCGGCGTCTTCGCCGGCCCACGGGCGAAGGATGAGGCGTTCGGTTTCGAGGGCGACGGCCATAAACGGGTGACGGGCGGCGGGCAAGGGCGGGGTGTGTGAACCCGGCGCCCGCCGCCTCTCCTAAGATATCTGAATCTCGCGCTCGCGGAGGTACTTGACGCGGTCGCGCAGCTCGGCGGCGCGCTCGAACTCCATGGCCTTCGCGGCGGCGCGCATCTCGGCTTCGAGGCGGGCGACGGTCGCTTCGAGGTTGGCGGGCGAATACTCCTCGATGGCTTCGAGGTCGAGCGGGACTTTGAAGTAGTCGGCCTCGTAGGCGGTGACGAGCGTGGCCTCGACCGGCTTGATGATGGTCTGCGGCGTGATGCCGTGCTCGCGGTTGTACTCGATCTGAATCTGGCGGCGGCGCTCGGTCTCGCCGATGGCGCGGCGCATCGAGTCGGTCATCTTGTCGGCGTAGAGGATGGCCATCCCGGAGGCGTTGCGCGCGGCGCGGCCGATGGTCTGGATGAGCGAGGACTCGGAGCGGAGGAAGCCCTCCTTGTCGGCGTCGAGGATGGCGACGAGCGAGACTTCCGGCAGGTCTAAGCCTTCGCGCAGGAGGTTGATGCCGACGAGCACGTCGAACTCGCCCCGGCGCAGGTCGCGCAGTATCTCGATGCGCTCCAGCGTCTCGATGTCCGAGTGCAGGTAGCGGACGCGGACATCGACCTCGGCGAAATACTCCGTGAGGTCCTCGGCCATCTTCTTCGTCAGGGTGGTGACGAGGACGCGCTCGTTGCGCTCGGCGCGCAGGCGGCACTCGTTTAACAAATCGTCAATCTGGCCCTTGACGGGGCGCACGTCCACGACCGGGTCGGTGAGCCCCGTCGGGCGGATGATCTGCTCGACGACCTCGCCGCCCGTGCGCGTCAACTCGTAGGGGCCGGGCGTGGCCGAGACGTAGATAGTCTGGCCGACGCGCTGCTCGAACTCCTCGAAGTTGAGCGGGCGGTTGTCCATCGCCGAGGGCAGGCGGAAGCCGTACTCGACGAGCGTGCGCTTGCGCGACTGGTCGCCGTTGAACATGCCGCGCACCTGCGGGACGGTCTGGTGCGACTCGTCTATGACGAC
>DATMVI010000051.1:0-3495 GCA_035563275.1 Pyrinomonadaceae bacterium | reverse complement strand
CGTCGCGCCGCGCGCCGCGGCGATCCTGCCGGGCGGCGCCCCCTTCGAGCCGCTGCTGCGCGTCGTCGAACTCGGCCTCGACGTTTGCGCCCTGCGCACGCGCGCGCGCACGGGGCGCGACCCGCAGTCGCCCGACTCGCTCGCGGGCGCCTCGCTCATGCCCGGCTTCATCCACTCCAGCCCGGCCATGACGCGCCTCGTCGACGAGGTGCACAAGATTCGCTCCTCGGACGTGACCGTGCTCGTCACGGGCGAGTCGGGGACGGGCAAGGAGCTGGTGGCGCGCGCCATCCACGCGCTCTCGACGCGCCGCAACAAGGTTTTCGTCCCCTTCAACTGCACGGCCGTGCCGAAGGAGCTTTCCGAGGGCTACCTCTTCGGCTACCGGCGGGGCGCGTTCACGGGCGCCGTCTCCGACTCGCCGGGCGTCATCCGCACCGCGGCCGGCGGCACGCTCTTCCTCGACGAGGTCGGCGACCTCCCGCTCGACGTGCAGCCGAAGCTGCTGAGGTTCTTGCAGGAGGGCGAGATTCAGCCGCTCGGCGAGCAGCGCCCGGCCAAGGTTGACGTGCGCATCATCGCCGCCACCAACACCGACCTCGAACAGATGGTGGCCGACGGCCGCTTCCGCGAAGACCTCTACTACCGCCTCAACGTCATCCGGCTGCGCGTGCCCCCGCTGCGCGAGCGGCGCTCCGAGGTGCCGGCCGTCGTCCACTACTACATCAACCACTACTCGGCCAAGTTCGGCCGCCGCGACATCACCATCACGCCGCAGTCCTTAGACCTCCTGATGGTCTGCGACTGGCCGGGCAACGTGCGCCAGCTCACCAACGAGATTCAGCGCATCGTGGCCCGCGCCGAGGACGGCACGGTCATCACGCCCGACCACATCTCGCCCGAGCTGCGCCGCGTCGCGCCGGCCGCGCCCACCGTGACGCAGTTCATCACGTCGTCGAGCCCGGCGGCGGCCGCGGCCGGCGAGGCCCTCGCGCAGGGGTTGACGCTCGCCGACGCGACGGCCGAACTCGAACGGCGCATGATCGCCGAGGCCCTGCGCAAGCACAACGGCAACATCTCACGCGCGGCCCGCGAACTCGGCCTCACGCGCCGCGGCCTCTACCTCAAGCTCGGCCGCCACGACCTCAGCGCCAGCGCCTAACGGACGAAAAAGACAACAAGCGGCAGCCCGGTCGTGAGGGGCGCCTCAAGTCTCATTAACTATTCCTTAATGAGACTTGCGACGCCCCTCACGGCCGGGCCGATGTTTCTTAACTCGAAACTTTTTGCCCCGCCCGCCGCGTTTTCTGTCATAATCGGGCCAACAAGAAGGGTCGCCCCTGAGTCCCCCCACCAGTCAGCAAAAGTCTACACACCCACGGCGAAAGGTTCGGGAACGATGGAACCTCTGACGCTGACGTTTGTGACGGTGATGTTTACCATCGCCTTCTATCTGGTGGTCTCCATCCGGAACGATTTACGCAAGAAGGGAGAGGCCGGGCGCCGGCAGCGCTTCCCCGCGCGCCGAACGCGCCGCCGCTGAGCCGGCCTCCGCGAACGCCCGCCTCCGCCCGCGCGCGGCGATGCTTTTAACTCGCGTCAGCTCGCCGACGAGGCGGCGACCACGGCGATGATGATGATGGCGGCGATGATGCCGACGCCGATGGCGATCTTCGCCCCCTCGGAGAGGTTGTGGCCGCGCGCCTGCCTGACCTGCGGGTAAGAGACCCGCGTCGCCCGGCCGCCCGCGTCCACGACCGTGAAGGAGTCGGGGCCGGCCTCGGCGACGTAGCCCTTGAGCCGCGTCTTGTCGCGCAGCTTGAGTTCGACGACGGCCTCGCGGCCCGTCCCCAGACGCGCGATGCCCGCCCGCACCTTCTCGGCGAGGCGCGCCTCCTTCTCGGCCTTCGTCGCCGCGGCGGCCGGCGCGTGCGCGAGGTGCGCCAGCAGCACGGCCAGCGCCAGCGTTAAGAGTCTCTTCAACATGAGCTGTCTCCTCCCTTGCTGTCCCGAGATTCGTTAGACCGTCGTGAAGCGGGGCGGCGGGGGAGACTCTACCCTCCCCCGCCGCCCGCGTCTATCCGGTTCCGCGCGGTTTAGAAGACGGGGTCGGCCAGCTTCTGGTACAGCCCCGTGTCCCAGTCCTGTATGAAGTGGTAGCCGGGGGCGGGGTTAGTCGCCTCGCCCACGTTGACGCGCTGCTCGGCGAAGCGCCCGCCCTGATCGAAGAAGCGCTCGACCGCGCACTCGTAGAAAGCGCCGTAGGCGTAATACTGCGCGGCGAGGCAGACCAGATCGCTCCACCCGTAGGCGAAGTCGAACGTCGTCTGGTAGCAGTAGTAATCGACGGCCGCCAGCGTAGACCAGATGATCTCGTCGGGCAGCAGCCACAGGTAGTCTGGGTTGAAGGTGTAGGTGCCGTGCTTCGAGAGCGAGAGCGCGAGGTGGATGTGCCAGCCGGCCGGCACCGGGCTGTAGAAGTCCACGTAGCGGCTCTTGTCGGTGACGGTGTTCTCGTGCGCGGCCGTGTAGTAGCTGTAGGCCCCGTACGACATCGGGTCGAGGTTGTAGCTGTAGGCCGAGACGGGCGCGGCCACGAGCACGGCCGCGCGCTCGTTGTCGAGGTTGTGCGGCCCCATGCCTTCGATTGAGCTGAGGCCGGGGAAGAGGCCGCAGTCGCCGCCGGTGACGAGGCCGCTGTCGTGGTCGAGCAGCGTCAGGTAGTCGATGCGCAGCACGCTGACGAGCCGGTTCTGGTAGTCGTAGTCGAAGCCGAGCGGCTGCACGCGGTAGTGGCTGTAGGGCGTCTGCCCGAGCCGCTGCGCGACCGTCTGCGGCTTGAAGGGGTTGAAGGTGGCGAACTGATCCGGCTCGTAGGCCGAGATGTGGTAGATGGGCGTGAAGGCGTCGGCCACCTGCGCCTCGAAGTGGTCGGTCAGGCCGTCCAAGTCGGTGTCGAAGGTCGCGGCGGCGTAGAGCTTGTCGATGAGTTCGTGGAACTCGCCGCTGGCCGGGAAGGCGTTGAGCACCGCCGCGCGGCCGTGCAGGCCGACCTCGCCCGCCCACCAGCCCTGCCCGCTCTGATCGGCCGGGCGCTGGAGCCACGCGAGGTAGAGGTCGCCGACGTAGTCGTAGTCGGAGCGCCCGCGGTCGGCGTACTCCTGCGAGGCGAAGAGCGTGCGGCCGAGGCTCTCGGCGACGGCCGCCGCCGCGGCGTGGCCCTGCTGCTGGGCCTGCGCCAACTGCGGCGCCCACTGGCGCGTCTCGGCCGGGTTCGGCTGGCGGCCGAGCGCGCCCTGATAGAAGTCGGCCACGTACTGATCAACGGTCTTCGGGCCGGCGGTCTGCTGCAACGCGGCGGCCGTGCCCGCCATGTTGACGGCGCGCGGCGCGAAGCGCAGGGGCTCGGCCCGCAGGCCGGACTTGGCCGAGGGGAGTTGCCTGAAGCCCGAGCCGGAGGCCGACGCGACCTCCGCGCCCCAGCCTGCGCCGCGC
>DATMVI010000050.1:0-5327 GCA_035563275.1 Pyrinomonadaceae bacterium | reverse complement strand
GGCCTGTCTTCGTCGCTCAACTCCCGTGGCCCCCCTTCGTGTCGGCTTTCTTCTTCGGCGCGTAGACCTTCGCGCGGAGGCCGAGACGGGCGGCGCGCCTCCCGCCCGGCCGTCGGGCGGGGAGTGTAGTGCAGCCGGCCGGGGCAGTCAACGCCGAGGTCTTCGGCCTGCTTTCAGGCGGACGGGCGCGGGCGGGCGGTTTGTCCGCGCGGCGGGCGGTGCGGTGCCCTCGCTGGAGAGTCTCTCGAAGACGCACATGGTTGCGGGCTGGCGCGTCGGGTGGATGCGCTTCACGCACGCGGAGCGGATGCCCGATGATCGTCAGGCGAGGCAGGTTACACGAGAAGGGCACGCGGGGGGCGCGGAGAAGAATGTTTTCTCCGCGCCCCCCGCGTGCCCTTCGCGGCCTCTGTGTGGAGCCGTTGACGCCTTAGACCTCAACCGGCAAGCCCCGGCGAGATGCGCGAGGCGTGTGCCGGCCGCGGGCCGTTTCAGACTTTCGCCATGAGCCTCTCGGAGAGCCAGCCGCGCACGTTCTCAAGGTGGCGCTCCTCGTGTTCGAGGGCGGTCTGAAACTCAAGGGCCATCTCCTGATAGCCCATCTCGCTCGTGAGGTCTATGAGCAGCTCCCACCCGGCGTTGTCCGTCAGCTCGGCCGTGAGGATCGCCTGCAAGCATTGCGACACGGTGGTTCTCGGGTCGGTCAGGACTTGCAGGAGGCCGAGGGAGGAGACCATGACGGTGTCGGCGCACGGGCTCATCACCGTCGGGTCGCCGCCAAGCTCCGTGACCACCCGGTTGAGGAGGAGGAAGTGTCGCAGCTCCTCGTCTCGTATCTCCCGGAGCTCGGCGAGCGTCGGCCCCGCCCCGCCCTCGCCCAGCGCCTCGCACTTGTTGATGAGCGCGTCGTAGAGGCGCGTGCCCGTGCGCTCGAAGGCGATGCGCTCGCTCAGCTTGTCCATGAGCGTCGCCACGCCGGTCGTCGTGCCGACGAGTTGGGCCGCGCCCTCGACCGCCCCTCGGAGCGAGATCGGCGGCGGCGGGAGCGAACCCACCGGGTAGCCCTCGCTGATGTACTCGGCGCGGCGCATCATGAGCTGCTCGGGCCCGCCCTCGGAGCGCGGCGCGGCGGCCGCCCCCTCGACCATCTGCGGCCCCATCACCGGCGCGATCTGTATCCCCGTCCGGTTCATCCCGCCGCCCTCCTGTGCGCTCTTGGTCCCTATGCTCTTCATCGCTTACGCTCCTTTCCCCTGCGCGGACGCGCCCGCCGCCAGCTCCGTCCCCGGCGACCACCTGTAGCCCGCGGCCACCGTCTCGCTCGGCGAGCCTTCCGAGTTCAGCTGCGCGCGGTATGCCTGCGACCTCTCCGGCTCCTGCTCCTTGCCGACGAACTGCGTGCCCGAGGCGCGCAGGTCGACCTCGCGGGCGAGCGTCTCGCGGACGAACTCGCGGTGGCTGCGGAACTCGATGGGCTCGGGCAGCTCGGCGGGCAGCACCTCGGCGGGGTCGCGGTTCTCCACCGTCCGGAACAGCTCCATGACGTAGTGGAGCTGCCCCAGCTCGTAGTCGAGGAACCGCTCCCAGATGGCCTTCACCCGCGTGTTCGTCTCCTGCCGCGCGCAGCCCATGTAGTTGTAGACCTCCATGGCCTCGTGCATCAGCCACTTCTCCAGCAGGCTCTCGTCCGGGTCCAGCAGGCACTCGTACTGCGTCGTGTGCTGCTCCTCGATGGAGGCGATTTCGGCGTAGAGCTGGCGCGCGACGGGGTCGGCGAAGAGCGGGCCGATGTTCATGTAGTAGTCGTGCGTCTGGTTCTCCGAGGCCGTGATGGTCAGGGCGTGGAGCTTGGTGAGGGGCGCGGCGGCCGTCCGGCTGTAGTGCTCGCGCAGGTCGTCGGCCGGGTCGCGGTGCTCGACCGCCGTGGGCCGCCCCGGCATGATGTCGGAGTAGCTCTGGATGATGTTGTTGGCGTCGCCGCCGGCCACGCGGTCGTAGAGGGCGGAGAAACGGTAGAGGTGGTCGAAGTCTTCGAGCAGGCCGAAGCGGTAGACCTGCGCCATGTACTCGTCCGGCTCGCGCTCGGCGACGCTCGCGGTGACCTCGATGGCGACCTGCTCGTAGGCCAGCGTCGTCTCGATGGGTGAGAGGTCGGCCGGCAGGAGCCAGTTGACCATCGTCTGCTGGTGCTGCTCGACGCGGCGCACGCGCGCCAGCGGCAGCCGCAACTCGCGGTTCATGCGCGCGCAGGCGTGGCTGAAGCGGTTGGCCTCCGTTTCGAGCCCGTTCATCAGGATGATGCGGGCGCGCGTGAAGGCGTCGTCGTCGAGTTTGCTGGTCGGCGCCTGCACCATGTCGCGCCAAGTGAATTGTTGCTTCTCAAGGGGGACACCCTTCTCTTTGAACACGTCCAAACCCATTGCTCGCTCCTTTCCTGTCGCCCCGCCGGGGCGGGGCACGCTACGTTTAGCGACACACGCGGGAGAACCCGTCTTTGCTGGTTGATTGACGGGAAATATCCGACACCCGAATCACGCCCTGTTGTCGGATGTGTCGCAATCCCGCGCGCACGCTAGCGTACGCGGGGAGGGGTCGGAGCGCCGGGGAGTTTGAGCGCGGCGCGGGGCCGGGCGCGTGAGGTTATTGTCGGCCGCCCATGCGCCGGAAGAGGCGGAGCGCCGGCTGTTCGTAGGGGTATTGCTGGTTGAGGGGTCTGTTCTGCATACGGACGACGATCAGCTCCTGCGCGGGGAAGACGTAGAGGTTGGTGTGGAGGTGGCCGAGGGCCGCGAAGCCTTCGGGGTTGTCGTAGAGCCACCAGAGCAGGCCGTACCTCCGCTCGTGCTCCTGCGAGCGGGCGGTGGAGCGCCCGACCCATTCGGCGCTCACGATGCGCCGCCCCTCCCAAACCCCTCTGTTGAGCATCAGCAGGCCGAGCCGCGCGAACTCGCGCGCCGTCGTCTCCATGTCCGCGTACGTCCACGCGTGCCCCTTCCCGTCTAATTTGAGGCGCGTGTTGGGCATGCCGAGCGGGGCGAACAGGCGCTTGCGCGCGTAATCCTGAATGGGTTCGCCGGCCGCCCTGTCCAGAACGGGCGAGAGCAGCTGCGCGCCTTCGTTGCTGTAGGCCCACCTGCTTCCCGGCTCGTGCGCGAGCGGCAGCCCGATGACGTAGGGGTTCTTGTCCCAGACGAGGCCCACGCTCTGATTCGACGCGCGCGTGTCGGGCAGCCCCGAGGTCATCGACAGCAGGTGGCGGATGGTGACTTTGCCCTTCGGCCCCTCGCACCACTCGCCGACGTAGGCGCAGACCGGCTCGTCGAGGCTCCTGATCTTCCCGTCGTCCAAGAGCATCCCGACCAGAATCCCCGTGACGGATTTCGTGCTCGACATCGCGGTCATCGGCTCGCGGTAGCGCGCCGAGTAAAGCTCCTGAACGAGCTTCCCCCTGCGGATGACGAGGCACGCCTCGGCCCCGGTGCGCTCGCAGAGGTCGCGGTGCTGCCGCAGCACTTCGGGGTCGACGCCGAGCGACGCCGGGTCGGCCGTCTGCCAGAACTTGTCGGAGCGAACCTGCGCGGGGCGCGGCGGCCGCATCGGGTTGGGGGTGGGCGGCGGCAGGGCCAGTTCTTTGCGGATGCGCGCGGCGAAGCCGGGGAGCCAGTTGCCGGCGGGCAGCGAGCGGCACTCTTTATCGAAACTCGCGAGCGCGGCCAGCGCGTGCGCCTTCTGCCCGAGCATCGTTTGTGAGAAGGCGAGCGCGGCGTGGGCGTGGCACGTCTCCGTCTGCGGCCTGCCCGCGCCGTCGCCGAGGAACTGCCCGGCGAGTTGCGCCGCCTGCTCCCACTCGCCCGCGCGATTCAAATCCGTCATCCGGTCGAGGGGCGAGCCTTCCTGAGCTGAAGCCGCCGCGGCCGTTAACATGACTGCCGCTAACGCCGCGCGCAGAAGCGCGAGCCTTGCCGCGCGTGACGGGCAGCGGCGTGAGAGGGTCGCGGCGTTGAAGGTGTTGCGCATGGCGGTCGTCTTCCCGGCTTTAGTGATAAGCGACGCGGCCCGCCGCCCGGCGTTTGAACACAGCCCCGCGCCGCGGGGCGGAAGGGTTGACGAGAGTCGGGCTGAAAGGGCGGTCGGGTCGGGTGAGCCGTTAGACAGCGGCGGCGGGATTCGGGTTCCAATTATTGTCGCGGGAGTCCGGGCGGCCGCGAAGGCGACCGGCGTCAAAGGGCTTCGGGCGACTCGCGTCAGCGGGCCCGCGGGGTGAGGCGGAAGGCGGCCATCTCCTCGGCGTTGCGCACCAGCAGCACGTCGCCGGCCACGACGGGGTGGTTCCACGTCTTGCCCTTGATGGCCGGGAACCGCGCCAGCTCCGCGAAGCGTTCGGGGGCCGCGCCGACCAGCGCCAGCTCGCCCTGCTCCGACACCACCAGCAGCACGTCCTGCTCGGGCAGCAGGACGAGTTGGCCCGAGCCGTAGCTGCCGCCGTCCCACTTGCGCGCGCCGTCGCTGAGGTCGATGCAGGCGAGCGCGCCGCCGTCGAACCCGTAGGCGTGCCCTTCGTGGGCGACGAAGTCGTTGAAGTAAGGTTTCAGCCCTTCCGACGACCAGCGCTCTTCGACCTTCCACCCGCCGTCGCCGCGCGCGACCGCGAGGCGGTACAGGTAGCTGCCCTCGCCCTCGCTGACCAGCAGGTCGCCGTCGGCGAGCTGGGCCGGCTGCACGATGCGCCCGTTCGACGACAGCGGGTGCTGCCAGAGGAGGCGGCCGTCCTCCGGCGCGACGCTCACCGCGCCGGGGCCGCACATCAAAACGATCTGCGTGACCCCGCCGATGGTCACGAGGTGGGGCGAGCTGTAGCCGCCGCCGCCCTTCGGGCCGAACCAGCGCGGCTCGCCGCTGGCGCGGTCGTAAGCGGCGAGCGTGCCCGCGGTGGCGACGACGACGAGGTCGCCGACCACCAGCGGCGAGCCGGCGAAGCCCCAGCCCGGAACCTTCGTCTCGGTGTCGGCGGCCGCGTTGCGCGACCACAGGAGGGAGCCGTCGCGCGCGTCGAGCGCGTTCAGGATGCCGGTCGCGCCGAGCGTGTAGACGCGGCCGTCGCTGAGGGCCGGCGTGCCGCGCGGCCCGGCCCCGCCGTTCGACTCGTAGAACCGCGCCGCGTCGCGGTGAATCCACAAAGGCTCGCCGTCGGCCGCGCCGTAGCAGGCGACCACCTCGTACTCGCCGCGCTGCTCCTGCGTGTAGAGGCGGCCGCCGCCGACCGCGAACGACGACCACCCCGGCCCGACCGGCTTGCGCCACAGCTCGACCGGCGGCGAACTCTTCCA
>DATMVI010000049.1:0-2190 GCA_035563275.1 Pyrinomonadaceae bacterium | reverse complement strand
GGCCGAGGCCGCCGCGCCCGCCCCGCGCGCCGAGGCCGCCCCGGCCGCCGGCTACAGCAAGTCACTCGTCCTGCTCCTCGGCGGGGTCATCGCCCTGCTGCTGGCCGCCGTCGTGGCCCTTTACTCCTCGAACCGCGAGCTGCGGCGGGCGACGAGCGCCGACCCTTCATTCGAGACCGAAGACTTCAAGTCGGTGTGGGGGCCGTTCATGGACGACCCCGAGTCGCCGCTGCTCGTCCTCAGCAACCCGACCGTGTACCGCTTCCTGAACGAGGCCGACCCCGAGTCTTTGGGCCGGCGCGCCATCCAGCTCACGCCCGAGCAGGCGCGGCTGCTGGCCGAGGCGCCGGAGTTCAGGGGCCAGTGGACGGGCGGCGACTCGCCGCGGCTGATCCCCTCGCTCGGGATGTACACGGGGATGGGCGAGTCCATCGGCCTCTACCGCCTGACCGACCTCTTCCGCTCGGCCGACAAGACCATCCTCCTCAGGCAGAGCCGCCACGTCAGCGCCGCCGACCTCAAGTACCGCAACGTGATCCTGCTCGGCAGCATCTACGTCAACGAGTGGACGCGACGCCTGCCCACGGTCGAGAGCTTCAACTACACCTTCAACGCGACGATTGAGAACCGCGACCCGCTGCCGGGCGAGGAGCGCGAGTACAAGCCGCAGTTCAACGCGCAGACGGGCGGGCTGGCGGTTGACTACGCGCTCGTGACCGTCAAGCCGAACGTCTCGGGCGAGCACGCGGTGATGACTCTGGCGGGCATCTTCAGCGAGGGGACGGAGGCGGCGGCCGAGTTCGTCACGACGCGCAACCACATCGCCGTCCTCGGCCAGCGCCTGCGCCAGTCGGGCGGCCCCGGCGGCCCCCCGAAGTATTACCAAGCGCTGCTCAAGGTCGAGGTCGAGAACGGCACGCCGACCACCATCACGCTCCTCTCGCTGCGCGCCCTCCCCGAGCCGGGAAGCGCAAAGCCGTGAGCCGTGAGTCGTAAACCGTGAACCGCGGAAAGAGTCGGGCGCCGCCCGGACTTGAGATCATCAAGTCCGGGCGGCGCCCGACGCGTCTTCTCGATTCACGGTTTACGACTCACGGCTCACGGCTTTACTGCGACCACCCGGTCGGCAGGCGCTCCCAGCGGTGGGCGCGGAGTTGTTCGAGGAGTTCGGGGGCGAGCGGGCCGGCGTCGCTGGCGGCGATGTTGGACTCGACGTGGGCGGTCTTACGCATGCCGGGGATGATGGTGCTCACCGCGGGGTGACTGAGGATGAAGCGCAGCGCCATCTCCGCCATCGTCATGCCGGGCGGGACGAGCGGCTTGAGGCGGTCGGCGCGCTCGACGCTGGGGATCAGGTTCTCGGGGACGAAGTAGGTGTTGCGCCAGTCGCCCTCGGGCCACGCGCTCTCTCTGGTGAGCGTGCCCGTCAGCGTCCCCTCGTCGAAGGGCACGCGCGCGATGACGGCCACGTCGCGCTCGGCGCATGCCGGCAACAGCTCGTCCTCCGGGTTCTGGTCGAAGATGTTGTAGATGACCTGCACGGCGTCTATCAGCCCGCTCCGCACGGCGCGGACGCCGTTCCACGGCTCCCAGCGGTTGATGCTGATGCCGACCGCGTTGACGAGGCCCTGCCCGCGCAGCCCCTCCATCTTGCGCGCCCAGCGGTCGTCCCCGACCCACGAGTCTTCCCAGACGTGGAACTGCATGAGGTCGAAGCTCTCCAGCCCCGCGTTCTTCAGACTCCGGTGGACGTAATCTTCGATGTGTTCGGGCGGGAAGCAGTCGTCGAGGGTGAAGTGGCGGCGGCTCGGCCAGTTGAAATTCTTCGGCGGGATTTTGGTGGCCGTGTAGAGTTTCCGCTGCGGGTTGTGGCGCACCAGCTCGCCGAGCAGCGCCTCGCTGCGCCCCGCGCCGTAGCCCCACGCCGTGTCGAAGAAGTTGCAGCCGAGGTCGACGGCCCGCTGGAGCGAGCGGAACGACTCCTCGTCGTCCGACCCCGTCCAGCCGCCCATGCCCCACATGCCGTAGCCAATCTCGCCGACCGACCAGCCGGTGCGCCCGAAACGTCGAAACTTCAAAGCCCGCGCCCCCTCCGCTCCGCCCGCCGCCTCACTTCCTGTTCGCCTTGTCGAGCCGCTCGGCCGCCTTCCTGATGCCGTCGCTCAGTCGGATGATGTCGCGCAGGTCGCG
>DATMVI010000048.1:0-2863 GCA_035563275.1 Pyrinomonadaceae bacterium | reverse complement strand
GCTCGCCCATCCAGCCCCCGACGCCGCGCACGAGCCGCCGCGCGCGCCCCTCGGCCGCGCCCGCGGGCTTTTCGTCCTCTCCCCCCTCGCCGGCCCCGAAGCGCAGCTTCCCCATCCGCGTCCGCCGCATCAGCGCCGGCATGCAGTTGATGACGACGACGGCGCGGTGCGTCTCTTCGTGACGGCGCAGCAGCGGCAGGAGCCGCGCGGCGTTCTCGCCGTCGGTGACGTGGATGACGAAGACCACCTCGGACTCGGCGAGGTCGCGCCCGACCGCGGCCCACGCCGCCTCGTCGAGCGGCGCGCCGAAGTTGTGCGCCGCGACGCGCAGGCCGGCCGCGTGCCGCCGGTTAATCTCGGCCTCGGCCTGCCTGAGCGGCCCCAGCAGGCTTGAGCCGACGAAGAGTGTGGTGACTTTCATCCGATGACTTTAGCCTTCAGGTCACGCCCTCGATGCGGTCTTCGAGCCCGGCGAAGATGTCGCGCAGTCGGTCGAGCACCTCGGCCTCGGCCCGCCAGAAGCCGCGGCCCTGCGCTTCGAGCAGGCGCGCGACGAGGGCGCGGGCCGAGTGCGGGTTGAGGCGGCTGAGGCGCTCGATCATCTCGCGGTCGAGGACGAAGGTCTCGGCCACCTCCCGGTAGACCCACTCGTCCACGGCGTCGGCCGTCGCGCTCCAGCCGAAGGTGTTCGTCAGGTGGCTCTCGATCTCGGCCACGCCGCGGAAGCCGTGGCTCAGCATCCCCTCGTACCACTTCGGGTTGAGCGTCTTGGCGCGCGTCTCCAGCCTGACCATCTCGGCCAGCGAGCGGACGCGGGCCTCGCGCGTCGTCGCGTCCGAGAGGTAGAGGGCGGGGCGCGCCTCGGCGTGGCGCTCGACGGCGCGCGAGACGCCGCCGAGGTATTCGAAGTAGTGGTCAACGTCGGTGATGCCGATCTCGAACGAGTCGATGTTCTGGTAGGCGGCCTCGACCCTTGAGAGAGCGCGCACGAACGCGCCGCGGGCCTCGCGCCCCTCGACGGCCCGGCCCTCCCGGTCGCGGCCGTAGGCGAAGCACTTGCGCGTCACGAAGAGGTCGCCGAGCGCCTCGGCCTGCTCCCACTGCGAGTCCATGACCATGAAGTTGACGTTCGTGCCGTAGCTGCCCGGCGCGTTCGAGAAGACGCGCGGCGCGGCCTCGTCGAACGCGCAGCCGTCGGCCTCCATCTGCTCGCGGACGTTGCGGCGGACGCCGTTGCTCTCGTCCGGCTCGTCGAGCTCGGCGACGCGGCGGACGGCGCGGTCGAGCAGCGCCATCGTCGGCGCGAAGAGGTCGCGGAAGATGCCGGAGACGGTCATCACCACGTCTATCCGGGGCCGGCCGAGGCGTTCGAGCGGGAGCGGCTCCACGTCGGTCACGCGGTTCAGGGAGTCGCGGACGGGCCTGACGCCGAGCAGCCACAAAGCCTGCGCCACGCCCTCGCCCTGCGTCTTGATGTTGTCGAGGCCCCAGAGGACGAGCGCCATCGCGCGCGGCCAGCGCCCGCGCTCCGAGCGGTGGCGTTCGAGCAGGAGGCGGACGACCCCCTCGGCGCGCGCGAAGGCCGTGCGCGAGGGGACGGCGTAGGGGTTGACGGCGTCCGTGTTGCGCCCCGTCGGGAGCACGCCGGGGTTCTGCACCACGTCCGCGCCGGGGCCGGGTTCGACGTACTCGCCGCGCAAAGCCTTCGCCAGCCCGTCCAGCTCGCGGCTCGTCTCAAGGTGAACCCTGACCTGAGCCAACAGCCGGAAGATTTTTTCCGACTCGGCGGCGTCGACCCGCGCCTCGGCCGCGAGCAGGCGGCACGCGCCCTCGGTTCCCTCCCCGAGGAAGGCGGCGACGGCCCGTCGCACGACCGCGTCCACGCGCTCGCGCGCGCGCCACGTCTCCTCGTCGCGCCCTCCCAGAAGGCTTTGGAAGTCGCCGAGGCCGAGCCCCTCCGCGACGAGGTCGGGCAGGGCGCGCGCGCCGTGCTCGGGCCGCTCGAACGACGCGACCATCCGCAGCAGGTCGGCGCACTCGCCCGCGTCCGCCGCGCGGCCGAAGACGTGCAGCCCCGTCGGGATCAAACGCTGCTCGATCTCCACGACGCGCTCGTAGAGTTCGAGCACGCGCCTGTCCCTCTCGTCGGGGGAGGGCGGGGCGGCGGGTTGTGGCGGTTGCTCCTTCATCGGTTCGCCATTTCAGCGGAGCGCCTGTTCGAAGCCGCGCCCGTCGGCGAGCGGCGGTAGTTGGACGTGTCGGCCGCCGAGACTGGCGGCGAGGGCGCGCGCCTCGCCGCCGGAGGTGAAACGGTGCTGCGTGTCGATGACGGTCGAGGCCACGCCCTCCGCGCGCAGCGACGCGCCGAGGCTGCTCAGCTCGCCCTCAAGCCGGCCCTTGTCCGCGCCGCGCGTCGCGGAGAGTGGCACGTTGGCGCGGCCGTCCGTGAAGAGGGCGAGGCGGATGCGGGACGCGCCTCCGGCCGAGGCCCGGCGCGCGAGTTCGAGGACGCGGAGCAGCCCCGCGGCCAAAGGCGTCGCGCCTCCGACGGGGAGCGCGTCGAGGAGGCGGCGCGCGAGCGCGGGCGAGCCGCACGGCCGCAGCAACGTCTGCGCCTCGCGCCCGCGGAAGGTGACGAGGGCGACGCGGTCGCGGTTGACGTAGGAGCGCCGCAGCAGTTGGGCGAGCGCGCCCTTCGCCTGCCCGATGCGGTTGAGGGCCATGCTGCCCGAAGTGTCCACGGCGAAGATGAAGAGCGTCCCGGCCTTCGCGCGGAAGCGCTTGAAGCGCACGTCGCCGCCCTCGATTTCGAGCGCGCGCCCGGGAGCCGCCGCCGGCCCGCGAGACCGGCGCAG
Organism: Pyrinomonadaceae bacterium; assembly: GCA_035563275.1. Lineage (GTDB taxonomy): Bacteria > Acidobacteriota > Blastocatellia > Pyrinomonadales > Pyrinomonadaceae > QHXN01. The sequence continues at coordinate 8 of DATMVI010000048.1, read as the reverse complement.
GGCCGCGG
>DATMVI010000047.1:0-9705 GCA_035563275.1 Pyrinomonadaceae bacterium | reverse complement strand
CCCGTCCTCTCGATCATGACCGAGGATCGAGACCTGCTCTCGAACGGGCTCTACTCGCGCTCCTACGGCCGCTCGCCCGGCGAAGTCCTCGGCTACACGATGACCTACCTGCGCGCGTTGCAGGGCACGGGTTGCCTCGGCTGCGCCAAGCACTTCCCCGGCATCGGGGCCGGCGAGGTCGATTCGCACGAGGAGATGCCCATCATCCACCTCTCGCACGAAGACCTCATCGCGCAAGACCTCGCCCCCTACATCGAGCTGTTCCAGCGCGAGGACAACATGGTGCGCGCCGTGATGGTCAGCCACGGCGGCTTCCCCAACATAGACATCCACCGCGGCATCGCCGGCGGCCGGCTCGTCCCGGCCTCGATCAACTTCCACATCGTCACGCGCCTGCTCCGCGACGAGCTGGGCTACCGCGGCCTCGTCCTCACGGACGACATGGAGATGGGGGCCATCGCCAAGCACAACCCCATCGAGGACTCGGCCCTGCGCGCCGTCGAGGCCGGCGAGGACATGCTGCTCATCTGCGCCACGCCCGCGCTCATCCGCCGCGGCTACGACGCGCTGGTCGCCGCGGCGCGCGCCGGGAGGCTCTCGCCCGAAAGGATCGAAGTCTCGCTCCGGCGCATCGCCGCCTTCAAGTCGCTGGCGCAGCCGCCGCACCCGTTCGACCCGCACCGGCTCGAACAGCTCTCGCTCGAAGTGGCCGAGCTGAACCGGAAACTCAACTACGTTTACGGAGGTAAAATCTGATGCCGACCCGCCACGCCGCACGCGCCCTGCTCGCGCTCGCGCTCGCCGCCTCGCTGCTCGCGGGCTGCGGCGGCGGCGGGGGCGGCGGCGCGCAGCCGTTCGTCACCATCCTCGACACCACGCCCTCGACGCTCGACCCGCTCGACGGGACGGACGCGGCCAGCGAGCGCATGCGCCAGTTGATCTTCAACTCGCTCGTCAAGAAGAACGAGAAGTTCGAGTACGTCGGCGACCTCGCCGAGAACTATCAGGTGTCGGAGGACGGCAAGACCTACACCTTCACGCTCCACCCGAACGTCACCTTCCACGACGGCAAGCCCCTCACCTCGGCCGACGTGAAGTACACGCTCGAAAGCCTCTTCAACTCGGCCAAGCGCAAGCGCGCCTCCTTCTACGAGCTGTCGCCGGGCGGCGGCGCGCCCGAGCCTTACATCACTTCGGTCGAGGCGCCCGACCCGCGCACCGCCGTCGTCACGCTGCGCCGCGCGTGGAACCAACTGCTCCCGAACCTCGTCTCGCTGCCCGTCATCCCGCAGGGCAGCGCCGACGCGCAGAAGACGCAGCCCGTCGGCTCCGGCCCCTTCCGCTTCGTCCGCTACGACGAGTCGCAGCTCATCCTCGACCTCGCGGGCTTCGACCGCTACTGGCAGGGCGCGCCCGCCATCAAAGACCTGCGCGTGCGCGTCATCCTCGACGCCAACACGCTCCAAGCCGAGTTGCAGAGCAACCGCATCGACCTCGTCACCGGCGCGGCCAACCTCTCGCCCGACACTTATAAGTTTCTGGCGATGGACCCGACGCTCAAGGTCGAGCAGTTCCCCGGCGCGAACATCGTCTACCTCGGCTTCAACGTCGAGCGCGCGCCCTTAAACAACGTCCGGCTCCGGCAGGCCGTCGCGCACGCCATCGACCGCGAGGCCATCGTGCGCGACCTCATGCTCGGTCAGGCGCGCGTCGCCCACTCCATCCTGCCCGAGGCCTCGTGGGCCTACGACGCCGGGCAGACCTACCCGCACGACCCCGCGCGCGCCAAGCAACTGCTCGACGAGGGCGGGCTGCCCGACCCCGACGGCGACGGCCCCGCCATGCGCCTGCCGAAGCCGCTCGTCTTCAAGATCAGCTCGGGCAACGCCGCCGTCAGCCAGTTCGCCGGCGTCATCCAGAACTCGCTGCGGGCGGTCGGCGTCCCCGTCGAGATCGAGACGCTGGAGACGAACACGCTGCTCGAACACCTGCGCGACGGGCAGTACGAGTTGACGACGCTGCGCTGGATCGGCGGCAACCAAGACCCGGTCTTCCTGCGCGACCTCTTCCACAGCGCCGAAATCCCCGGCCCGAACCGCCCCAACGTGCGCAACCGCAACCGCTACAGCAACCGCGAGTTCGATCAGGTGATTGACCAAGCCGTCAACTCGCCCGACCGCGCGAAGGCGCGCGAGCTGTACGTGCGCGCGCAGCAGATCGTCAGCCGCGACCTGCCCATGCTCCCGCTCTGGTACCCGGACGTGATGGTCATCGCCCGCAAGAACGTGGGCAACATCCGCGTCGACCCGAGCAACGACTACAGCTTCCTCCGCAGCGTCACCGTCGGCCCGCGCTAAGCGCTGAGGCCCGGCCGTGCCGGAGGCTTGTTAAAGACGAAGAGGCCGTGGCGGTGAGTTTCATTCACCGTCACGGCCTTCGTCTTTAGCGAGTTGCCCTCCCGCACGGCCGGGCCTCCGACTCTCGGTTATTCGCCGAGCGAGAGCCCCGCCGCGCGCAGGCTCTCTTCAAGCTCGCGCCGCGTGACGACGCCTTCGCGGATGAGGCGGGGCCGCGCGCCCGTCACGTCGAGCACCGTCGAGGGGTTTTCGCTGCGCGTCGCGCCGCCGTCGATGACGAGGTCGAGGCCGGAGGGGAAATACTCGGCGACGGCGGCCGCGGTACGCGCGGGCGGGCGGCTCGCGGGGTTGGCGCTCGTGGCGGTGAGCAGGCCGCCGCAGGCGCGGGCGATCTCGCGCGCCTCGGCGTCGTCGGGCAGTCGCACGCCGACCGTGCCCGTCCCGGCCGTCAGAAGCTCCGGCGTCTCGGGTCGCGCCGCGGCGACGAGCGTCAGCGGCCCCGGCCAGTGGCGCGCGCCGAGCAGCTCGAAGGCCGCCGTCCTCGCGGCGATCAGTTCGTCGGCCGCCTCCGCGTCGCCGAGGACGACGAGGACGGGTTTGCCGTCGCGCCCCTTCAGCCCGTTGAGTCGGCGCAGCGCCGCCTCGTCGAAGGGGTTGACGCCCAGCCCGTAGAAGGTGTCCGTGCGGAAGGCGACGACGCGGCTGGCGGCCACGGCCCGCGCCGCGCGCTCGCGTGTCTCCGCGCTGTTGGGGTAAATTAGCAACTCTTTCGCTCCGCGCCCGCGCGCGTGATGTTAACAAATTCTCTCATGCCGCCGCCCGTGCCCAGACACATCCGCACGTTCGTCCGCGCCTGCCGCTTCGCCGCGCGCGAGCCGCGCCCGGCCCTCGTCATGCTCCGCATGGCCGGCTGGGTCGCGTCGCTCGCGCTGCTCGTGCGCCTCGTCCCGCTGACGCGCGCGTTGGCCCTGCTGACGCCGCGGCGGCGGCCCGCCCCGCCGCCCGACCCCGACGCCGTCCAGCGCGAGACGGCGCGCCTGCTCGACCTCGTGCTCGCCGCGGACTTCTGGGTCTTCACGCCGACCTGTTGGAAGCGCGCGCCCGTGCTCCACCGCTTCCTCGCCCTGCGCGGCATCGAGACGCGCGTCGTCTTCGGCGTCCGGCAGGGCGGCGGCCACGCCCTCGACGGCCACGCATGGCTCGAAGCCGGAGGCCAACCCCTGCTCGAAACCACGCCGCCGAACTACCGAGTCACCTTCAGCCACCCCGCCGCGACCGGAGGCTAGGGGCCCGAGGCTCGTGAGGCCGACTCGGGCCGCGCGCATCCCCCGCGGGTCGCGGGCGCTCACGGGTCTCCGGCCTCGGGCCTCCGCCCCCTCACCCAACCGGCCGCCGCGTCCCAGTTGACGAAGACGAGGTACAGGGCGAGGTGGAAGGGGAAGAAGACGTTCATGGTGAAGACGGTGGAGACGTGGAAGAAGACGCCGAAGCCGAGTACCCACCAGCGCGCGCGAGGCGAGACGACGGCCAGCGGGAACAGAAGCTCCCACAGCACCACGAGGGCGGCCAGCGGCGGCGCGTAGGCGCGGTAGTCGGTCAGCGCGAAGGCGAGGCGGTAGTGCGTGTCGTGCAGGTTGTCGAGCGAGTGGAAGACGAAGAGCGCGGGCAGGTTGTCGGGGTCGAAGTAGCGCAGGCCGGCGACGCGCAGCTTGATGAGGCCCGCGCTGAAGTAAGTCCACGCCACCAGCAGGCGGACGAGCAGCACGGGGTAGCCGTAGACCCAGCCGCGCGCCGCCCCACGCGCGCGACCGCGGCCGAGCGCGAAGCCGTCGCCGCACGGGACGAAGGCGAGGACGACGAGCGCGTAGACGGCCGTCATCTCGTCGTGGTTGAAGTGGCCGAAGCTGCGCAGCAGCCCCTCGTAGAAGAGGACGAGCGCGGCCGAACTCTTGGCCGTCACCGGCGCCCACACACCGAGCGCGCCGAGCAGCAGCGAGGCGACCATCAACGCCTTGAAGGCGAGCATCCCGGCCGGCGTCAGCAGCGCGTCGTAGAGGCCCCACGGGACGAGCTGCATCGCGCCCGTCGGCCGCATGACGGTCGCGGGCAGCGCGCCGAGGTCTGTGAAGGACGCGAAGAGGACGTTGAGGAGGAACGCGCCGTGGACGACGGCGCGCACGATGCCGAGCGCCGTCGCCGTCGAGGGCGCGAGCCGTTCTACAACTCCTGTCGCCATGCGCGGACGTGCGTGTCGTAATCGCCGAAGCGTTGCCCCTCCCAGCGGTAGGCGTCGAGCCGGACGGCGCGCAGGCGGCGCGGCGAGTCGGCCGGCAGCCGCGCGTTATGCATCCCGCCCCACGCGCGCAGAAGCTCCGGCAGGCGCGCCGCCTCGGGCAGACTCCCCGGCCCCCCGACCTCTTCGAGCAGCGACAGGTTGGAAGGGTGCGGCCGGCGGATGCCGAAGCTCTTGTTGTCCACCGTCGCCGCGACGAGCGACCAGTGGCGGCCCGACAGCGCGTCGGTCAGGCCCGCGGGAGGGAGGTCAATCGTCTCGCCGCCGACGGTCTCGCCGCGCAGCACGAAGTAGGTGCGCGGGCGGCCGAGGCCCCAGCCCTCCATCATCATCGTCGAGGCGGCGAAGGGGTAGAGGTTGCGGACGGCGAGGAAGGCCCAGAGCAGCGGGAGGCAGAGCGCGGCGGTCAGGACGGCGTAGCGGCGGCGGAGTCGTCGCTCGCGCCGCCCTTCGGCGGGGGCCGGGGGCGTCGGGTCGGGGGCGTTAGTCATGCGCGGGGGTTTCGGCGGCCCGAGGCCGCGGCCGGCTTTCAGCGCGGGCCGGCGAGGCGCAGCGAGCGGAAGTTGTTCAGAATCTTCTCCACGCTCTCTCGCGCGCGCTCGGGCGTGACCTCGTACTCGCCGGTCATCTCTTCCACGATCTCGTCGAAGCCCCGGCCATTCTCAAGGCCGCGCCAGACGAGCATCGCCGTCTCGTTCAGGCGGTAATACTTCCTCGTGTTGAGATCGACGAGCACGCCCTCGCCCCCCTCGAAGTCCGTCGAGACGACGTGGTCGAGCGCGCGCAGCGCCGGCTGGTTCGTGACTGACTCGGACATGTTCGGAATCACCTTGCGACTTCGATTGAGGGGGTTGTCAGGCTTCAGTTATCAGTCGTCGGTTCTCCCGCCTCACCGGCGGCCGCCCCTGAGCGACAGGAGCCTTCGGTACGGGGCGGCGGCCCAGCGCTCGGCGGCCTCGCGGACGGCGGGCGAGGCGGCGGCCCGCTTCTCTTCCCCGTCCGGCTCGAAGCGGCGCGACGGCGCGGCGTCCTTCGCGTAGAAGCCGCGGACGGCCTCGACGCGCGCGGCCTCCGCGGGCGTCGGCGTCACGCCGAAGAAGCGGACGACCTCTTCGAGCTTCGCGGCCGACAGCTCCTCGTAGCCGACGAGCATCCGCGGCCCGCCCTCCGCGTCGGCCGCCGCGGCGTAAAAGCCGCCGAGGGCGCGCGCGCAGAACTCCTCGGGCCTCATCCGCGCGGCCTCCGCCTCGCCGGCCCCGGTGACGGCCGCGGCCAGCTCCGGCTGCGACTCGCGGCGCATCCAATCGGGCGGGTTTCTCAGGTTCGAGACCATCACTTCGACCGGGTCGCGGTGGACGAAGAGCCACGGCACATCTTGCCAGACGCCCCGGACGAAGGACAAACGCAGCACGCTGCAACAGGAGAACTTGACGAAGAAGCGCCGCCCCCCGGCGTGGCGCGCGAAGAGGTTGACGGCCGCGCGCAGGAAGACGCGCCCCAGAAGCTCCAGCGTCGCGCCGCCGCCGGCGAGGTACGGCCACACCAGCTTGTCGACGGCCGCCGCCTCCGAGACGACGCCCGCGCCGTCGAGCGCGCGGCACGCGTTCGCGACGAGCGTCGAGCCGCAGCGCGACGAGTGGAAGATGAAGCCGTCGGGCCGCCGGGCGTCGGCGTTCTTATCCAACTGGACGAGGGCGTCGAAGTCCGTGAACCACTCCTCGCCCCCGGGCCGCTCACGCCTCACGCGCTCGACCGTCTGCTCGAAGAAAGGCTCGTCGAAGCGCGCGCCCCCCGCGTCGAGCCACTTCAACAGCGGCCGCCCCCCCTCCACCACCGCGTCGACCGGCAGCCGCCCCGCGAACTCCTCGGCCCCGACCAGCCGCGCCGCGCGACGCCCGCCCGCCGGAACCTCGACCCGAATTTGAGAACTGCGAACGGACATCGGAAAGAAAGTCAGAGGCCCGGCCGCGGGGGAGGGCGTTGAAGGTTAAGGTAGCCTCGACGCCCTCCCTCACGGCCGGGCCTCAGCTCGTTCTGACAGGACTGGAAGCGAGCGCGCGGGCGGCCGTTTGCGCCACGGGACTTTGTCGAAGCTGTGGAGGCAGAAGACGCAGGGCGAGGCGGTGTCGGGGTCGGGGCGCTCGCCGCGGGCGGCGAAGTCGCTGAGCGCGCGGGCGCGTCGCTCCCGCTGGAGGTCGGCGACGCGGCGCAGGCGCTCGTAGGCCGCGGCGAAAGGCTCCGCGCGCAGGTCGGCCACCACGTCCGCTTCGCCGGCCGCCCCGCGGTAGCCCGAGAGGTTGCAGCAGAGCGTGAGGAAGCCGCGGTAGTCCACGTTACAGCTCACGCCCGCGAGCGGCGCGCACGGCGGGGCCGGGTCGTCATTGCGGTAGCCCACGTCCACGCCGACGCGCATGCGGAAGATGGCGGCCAAGCTGGCCGCCTCGCGCTCGGCCTCGGCGCGCTCGTCGGGGCCGAGCGCCGACTCGGCCTCGGCCCCGCCCGAGGTCGGCAGGAGGTGCGCGAAGGAGAGGCCCGAGGCTCCCATGCGCGCGGCGAAGAGCGCGAACTGCTCCAGCTGCGGCAGCGTGTCGCGGCGCAGGCCCACCTTGACGTTGAAGGGCACGCCGCCCTCGCGGCAGCGCGCGAAGGCGCGCACCAGACGGACGAAAGAGCCCTCGCCGCGCCAGCGGTCGTGGGCCTCGCGCGTCGCCCCGTCGAGGCTGAAGGCGACGTGGCTGATGGCGCCGCGCCGCGCCGCGACCGCCGGCCACACGCGCTCGAAGTGCCAGCCGTTGGTGACGAAGCTCGCCGTCAGCCCCTCGGCCTCGACCGCCTCGACGACCTCGCCGAAGCGCGGGTGGAGCGTGACCTCGCCGCCCGTGAAAGAGACCTGCGTGACGCCCGCGGCCGCGCGCGCTTCGCGCAGGATGCGGCGCAGGAGTTCCACGTCGAAGAAGCTGGCGCGGGTGTGGTAGAGGGCGTCTTCGTCGCGCAGGCAGTAGCCGCAGCGCAGGTTGCAGACGTTGGTCAGCTCGACGCTGATGCGCCGCGGCCCGTAATCGCGCTCGCGCTGTGTCGGCGTCTCGCCCATCGGGAGTTCAGCGCCCCACGTAAGCGGCCAGCAGCGAGGCGGCGCGCGCGGGGTCGGCCAGCAGGTCTGTGCCGGCGCGCAGCTCGTAGGCCCTGCACTGCCGGGCGACGAGCGAGAGCGCGCGCAGGTATTCGGCCGAGGTCGGGCGGTCGTAAGCCGCCCACGGGCACATCCGCAGCAGGCGCACCATCGCCTCGGGCCTCGACACCTCGCTGACGCGCGTCTCGGCCTCGCCCGTCACCGCGGGGAAGAAGAGCGCCGAGGGGGCGCAGCTCTCGACGAAGCCGCCGGGGAAGAAGGCTTCGGGCGCGAAGCGGAGCTTGGAGTCGGCGGGCCGCGGCCGCGCGTCGGGCAGGCCGACGGCCGCCGTCGTGGCCCCGGTCGCGGCGAAGACGCGGCGCAGCGGCCGGGCCTCGGCGCGCCCCCCCGCCTCGCTCAAAAGCAGCACGTCGTCCGAGAGGTAGCCCCAGCCCGACGCGGCGAGTTGCAGGGTCAAAGTCGTCTTCCCGCTCCCCGACTCGCCGGCGATCAGGGCCCCGCGGCGGCTCTGCGGCTCGACCACCGCGGCGCTGTGCAACTCGAAGAGCCCGCACCGGCGCATCGCGCCCGAGAAGGCGCTGAAGACGGTCTGCGCGAGCGCGGGCGAAGAGTCTTCGAGCCGCTCGCTGACCCACACCTCCACGTCGCCGACGCCGCGCGGTTCGAGGACGACGCGCGAGCCGTGCAGGTCGAGGTGGTAGGTCTGGCCGTCGGTGAAGCAGCGGCCTCCCTCGTGGATGTCGAAGGATTCGAGGCCGCGCGGGACGGCGGGCGGCGGGCCGCGCCGGATGCGGATCGAGGCGTCGGGCGGGCAGGGCGTGGCGGGCGCGGCCGGCGTCAGGTGCCAGTCGCGGAAGTGGCGCTCGGCGGCGCGGGCCGACCAGTCGTCGAGCGCGTCGAGGCAAAGCAGACGGCCGGCGACCGCGAAATGTTTCGGGAGCGCCGGCCGCGCCTGTGGGTTCTGCTCAAGCATCGTGCAGCCGAAAAACTCGCCGCGCCGGCGCTTCAGTTACTCCCGCCGCTGGTCGAAGCGTTGAAGAAGGTGGTGGCCGCCAGCACGTCAACCGGGGCGGAAATGTCCGGCTCGACGAACGCCTTCCGGGCGTCGCGGGCGGGCTCGGTCGTCAAACTCTCGGGCTCTTCGGTGGCGAACGGCTCGGGGGCGTTGGCTTCGTGCTGCGTTCTCAAGTCTGATTCCTCCTTCGGGACGGGCGGGCCTTCAAGACCCGGCCCTTGTCGGTGACACAAGTGCGAGGCGGAGCGGCTGGACGCCGAACGTCTGCAAGTCCAGCCGGTAGTAAAGCTGCACGCCGGGGGAGAGCGAGCGGGCGGCCTGCTCGACGGAGTAGTTGTCGAACTCCACGTCGATGACCTCGGGCGACTCCCAGCGCAGCTCGAACGGCACGCCGATCTCGCTGGCGATCTTGAACAGGACGACCGTCAGCGGCTGCTTGCGCGCGCGGACGCTCAACTGGTTCTGCGCGAAGGTGACCTTCAGCGGCTCTTCCTCTTCCTTCTTCTTGTCGGGGTCTTCGACGCCCTCCTCCGTGTCGCCCTCGATGAGGATCGCCTCGGAGTTGCCGCGGACGGTGGCCGTCAGCGCGGGCGGCTTCTCGTTCACGGCCTGAAGGTAGACGGCGAGCGCGTGGGCCTGCGGCTCGCCCCCGCCCGCGACGTAATCCACGTAGGCCTGCGGGGCAAGCAGGCGCAGCGCGCCTTCGAGGTTCATGCCGCTGAAGTCCACCGTGACGCGCTGCTTGTCGAGGAGCGGGCTGATGGTGACGGGGACTTTGAGCAGCTTCGAGAGCTCGCCGGCGATCTCGGACAGCCGCGCCTCCTTCGCCTTGACGGTGAAGGTGTGCGGGGCCTCCTTGCTCATGCGGACTGTCCACGGGCGCGCGTCTTTGGCCGGGCCGGCGGCGGGC
>DATMVI010000046.1:0-2892 GCA_035563275.1 Pyrinomonadaceae bacterium | reverse complement strand
GCGCAAGAAGCTCCCGTTCCTGCTCGAAGTGGACGACGCGGCCTGCCGCATCATCCGCGCCGTCGAGCGCGTGCGCGGGTTGTGGGGGCGGGTGGACGTGCTCGTCGCCAACGCGGGGATGAGTTCGGTCTCGGGCGCGACCGATTTGCGCGCGGCCGAGGCCGGCGACGTGATCACGGTCAACGTCATCGGCGTGGTCAACAGCGTCGCCGCCGTGCTGCCCGTCATGCTCGAACGCAAGTCGGGCCACCTCGTCGCCATCTCCAGCCTCGCCGCCTACCGCGGGATGCCGAAGTCGGGCGCCTACAGCGCCAGCAAGGCCGCCGTCTCGACCTTCTTCGAGAGCCTGCGCGTAGACCTGCGCCGCAGCGGCATCGACGTGACCGTCATCCACCCCGGCTTCATCCGCACGCCCCTCACCGCCCAGCGCAAGAAGCTCCCGTTCCTGCTCGAAGTGGACGACGCGGCCTGCCGCATCATCCGCGCCGTCGAGCGCCGCGCGCGCACCTACGCCTTCCCGTGGCAACTGGCCGCGGTCGTCCGCGTCATCAAACACCTCCCCGGCCGCCTCTACGACCGCTTCGCCTCGAACACCACGTTCAGAGAGTGAGTAGCCGGCAGCCGGTCGGCGCCCCGCGCCAACTCTGCTGACGCTGCCGCCCTGACTGCTCGCTGACGAAGGTTGTTCTACTGACTACTGGCTACTGTCCACCGTCTACTTGAGCATGACCATCATCCAAGCCATCATCCTCGGCATCGTGCAGGGGCTGACCGAGTTCATCCCCATCAGTTCGACGGCGCACCTCATCTTCGGGACGCGGCTGACGGGCCTGTCCCGCCAACTGTCGGCCGAGCAGGTGACGGCCGTCATCGCCGTCATCCAGTTGGGGACGCTGGCGGCCGTCTTCGTCTACTTCGCGCGCGACATCTGGGCCATCACCTCGGCCTTCGTGCGCGACCACCTCGCGCTGCTAGGCGGGGGCGGGCGCCGGGGCGGCGGCTGGTGGTCGGGGCTTTCGCAGGAGGCGCGGCTCGGCTGGCTGGTCTTCCTCGGGTCGCTGCCCATCGGCGTGGTCGGCCTCGTCTTCAAGGACGAGATCGAGGGGACGTTCACGAAAAACCTGTGGGTCATCGCGACGATGATGGTCGTCGTCGCGCTGCTGCTGGCCGCGGCCGAGAAGGCCGGGCGGCGGCGGACGGAGATGGACGGGCTCGGGCTGAAGGACGCGCTGGCCGTGGGCTTCGCGCAGGTGCTCTCGCTGATCCCGGGCGCGAGCCGTTCCGGCTCGACGATGATGGGCGGCCTCTTCGCCGGCCAGACGCGCGAGACGGCCGCGCGCTTCTCCTTCCTCCTCTCGATCCCGGCCATCACGGCCAGCGGCCTGCTGGAGATGCGGGAGGCGCTGGAGAAACTGCCCGCGGGCAGCGCCGCCCCGCTGCTCGTCGCCACCTTCGTCTCCGGCGTCGTCGGCTACGCCTCGATCTGGTTCCTGCTCCGGTTCCTGCGCACCCACTCGACCGGCGTCTTCATCGCCTACCGCCTCGTCGTCGGCGCGCTCATCCTCGCGCTGCTCGCCGCCGGCACGATTCCGGCGCTCGACGAGACGAACGCCGCCCCGCACCAAGCGGCCGCGCCCGCCACGCGCCAGCGCGCCCGGTAGCGCGCGCCTCCGGCCGAAGGGCCGGCGGACGGCGTTCGAGTTTGACGGCGGCGGGATTTAACACGCGGGCCGAGGCGCAAGCGGGCGGGGCGCGGGGAGGAAGTCATCCTCCCCGCGCCCCGCCCGCTTCGCTTATTGGTTCCGGCGTCGGGATGAATCCCGGCCGGGCTCGGCGGCCGCCCGCCCTCAGGTCTGGACGTATCCGGTGTCGGCGGAAATCTTGCCGTAGACGCTGGACGAGGCCAGCCACGTGACGTTGGAGCTGTCCACGTACTCGTGCGGGCCGGTCGGGGTGAGGCCGAGGGCGGATTCGAAACGGTTGAGCGCCTGTTGCAGCCCGGCGCCCCTCGGGGTGGCGGCCACGGCGTCGGTGGCGGTCGTCAGGACGGGGAAGTGGAGGTCAACGCGCTCGCCGATGCTGCTGTTGGTCATGCTGAAGCCCACGTAAAGGTTCTCGTCGCACTTGTCGAACTCTCGCAGCAGGTCGTTGGCCTCGGTGACGGTCTTGTCGGGGTTGAATTTACCGACCGCGCGCCGGAGGGCGCCGCCGTGGTCGTAGTTGCCGTTCGGGGTGCCGTAGAGCACGTTGAGCAACCCGTCGAGCGCGTTCCACGCCGGGGCCATCGTCTTGGCGCCGACCCCGTGGACGAAAGAGTCGTCGATGAGTTTGAGCAGCGCCTTCTCGAAGGCCGCGTAAGGTATCTTGTGGCAGACGGCGAAGCCCTGCCCGGAGAGGACGGCGTTGGACTTGATGTGCTTCGCCTTAGCCTGCGCGGTGCCGAACTTGGTGGTCACCGAGAGGAGTTCGCTCTCCACGTCCGTCAGCGCGCCCTTCTTGATGATGTCTTTGAGAATCTTCGCCAGCACGCCGAGGTTGGAGTGACCGCCCGGCCGCCCGCCGTCGCGCGAGAAACCCCAGTTCTGATCGTACGTGATGTAACGCTGGATGACCGACGAGCGGGCGCCGGGGCCGCCCGAACTCTGCGGGGCGGCGGGCCGCGACGCGGCGGCCTTCGCCTGCACGGCCCCCTTCGCGGCCGGGGCGCCGGGGCGCGCGGGCGTCTGTGGCGCGTGGGGCGCCGGGCGGGGCTGCGGCAACGCGGATTTGAGTTGCAGGCACTTCGGGGTCGCTTGGGGGCGGTAGGCGGGCGGGGCCGCGGGCCTGCCGCCGGGTTGCGGCGCGCGCGCGGGCGGGCAGCAACTCGGCTTCGCCTGCAAGACCTTCGGCGCG
>DATMVI010000045.1:0-2805 GCA_035563275.1 Pyrinomonadaceae bacterium | reverse complement strand
GTGTGCCGCGCGCGCCACAGTTCGCGCCCGTCGCGCGCGTCGAAGGCCGCGACCTCGTTGCGCCCGCCGACCACCGCCGCCCCGCCCTCGTTTAAGACGACGAAGGCCGCGCCCTCGACGCCGTGCGAGACCTTCCGGCGGCGCTTGCCGTCGGCCGCGTCGAGGAAGATGAGGTCGTCGCGGTCGGCGACGAGCACGGTCGAGGCGTCCGGCAGCGCGATGTTCGTGATCCCTTTGTCCGCGCCCTTGTAGCGCCAAAGGGTCTTGCCGTCCGAGGCGTCGATCGCGCTCACGCCGTAGGGGCCGCGCTCGACCTCCTCGCCGTCGCGCAGGCGCGTGAAGCGCCCGCCCGTCCGCGCGTAGATCACGCCGCCGGCGAGGATCATCTCGGGCGTCACGCCCAAATCTTTCGACTCCCAGACCTCCTCGCCGTCGGCGCGCGAGACGGCGCGGACGCGGCCGCGCCCCGAGAAGTAGACGTGGGCCTCGTCGGCCGCCGGGTCTGCCTCGGTCAGCGCCAAGCCCTCCTCGTTGACGCGGAACTTCTCGCGCCGCCGCTCCTGCCCCGTCCGCGCGTCGAGCGAGGTGACGCCCTCGTAGAAGAGGTAGAGGCGGCCGTCGAGGAAGGCGGGCGGGCGGTAGTTGTCGAGCGTGTAGGCGACCTCGCCGTCGCCGGCCGCGACCGCCGGCATCATCTCGACCTCGCTCTCCAGCTCGCGCCTCCAAAGCTCGCGGCCGGCGGCGAGGTCGAAGGCGTGGACGACGGGCTTGCGCTTGAAGCCAGAGCGCGCGTCGCCCCGCGCGTCGCGCGCGAGGACGGCGGCGAGCAGGTTCGAGCTCGGCTCGAAGGCCATCTGCATCACGGCGCCGCGCACCTTGTCCGTGCGCCACAGCGCCCCGCCCGTCAGGAGGTCTACGGCTTCGAGCCGCGTCTTGTCGCCGCCGCCGACGCTCAGCAGCAGCACGTCCGTGCCGGGCACGGCCGCCACGTCCGTCTCCGAGGGGCGCGCGCCCTTGCGCCGCCACAGCACGTCGCCCGTCTCCGCGTCCACGCCGTAGAGAGACTTCTCCGTGCCGACGACGAGCACGCCGACCTCGGTCGCCTGATAAAAGCGCACGCGCGCGTCGAGCTTCGCCGACCAGCGCGGCGCGGCCGCGGCGGTCTGCGCGCCCGCGCAGAGCAGGAGCAGGGCGAGGCCGCAGAGCGCGGCGCGGAAGTTGGTCGGGAAATGCATGGCCGGAGTTTAATCCTTATTGGTTTTCGCGGGGAGACGCTCGGGGCAGATTATAAAGTTTAGGATGACCGCCGGGGAAGCAACTGTTGTAAGATGCCGCGCGGCCCCCGCGCGGAGGCCCGGAAGCTTATGACGAATCAGACGCGAAAACTTTGCGCGGCGCTGGCCGCGCTTTTGCTCGTCCTGCCCGGCGTGCCGGCGCGCGCGCAGACGCCGCGCGAGCTGTTCGACGCGTGGCGGCGCGAGCGCGTCACGACGCAAGACCCGTCGCTCCTGCGCCACGCCGACCTCAAGCGCCACCTCGAAGCCCTGCGCGCCTCGGGCGTCGCGGTCAGGGAGGTCGGGCGCTCGGTGGCGAACCGCGAAATCTACCAGATGGAGTTCGGCCGCGGCCCCCTCAAGGTCTTCATGTGGTCGCAGATGCACGGCGACGAGCCGACGGCCACGAGCGCGCTCCTCGACCTCTTCGCCCACCTGCAACGCCACCGCGCCGCGGGGTGGGCCAAGCTGGTCGAAGAGCGCCTCACGCTGCGCGCCGTGCCGATGCTCAACCCCGACGGGGCCGAACTCTTCCAGCGCCGCAACCTGCAAGGCATCGACATCAACCGCGACGCCCGCGCGCTTTCGACGCCCGAGGGGCGCCTGCTCAAGACCCTGCGCGACGAGTGGCGGCCCGACATCGGCTTCAACCTCCACAACCAGAACGCGCGCACCGCCGTCGGCCAGACGCGCCGGCAGGCGGCCGTCTCGCTGCTCGCCGTCCCGTCGGACGAGGCGCGCACCGAGACGCCGGGCCGCGTCCGCAACAAGAAGCTGTGCGCCGTGATGGTCGCGGCCCTGTCGCCTTTCATCGCGGGGCACATGGGGCGCTACGACGACACCTTCAACCCGCGCGCCTTCGGCGACCTCATCAGCCGGTGGGGCACGCCCGTCGTCCTCGTCGAGACCGGCGCGCTCAAGGGGACGACGGGGCACGACCTCGCCGGCCTCAACTTCGTCGCGCTCGCCGCGGCCCTGCGCGCGCTGGCCGACGGCAGCGTCGAGTCGGCCGGCACCGCGGCCTACGAGTCGCTCGAAGAGAACGGCGAAGGCATCTACGACCTCGTCGTCCGCGGCGCGACCGTGGTCAACCGCGTCCGCGAAGGGCGCGCCGAAGTCCCGCCCTTCGCGGCCGACCTCGCCGTCAACGTCGAGCGCGGCCGCGCCGTCGAGGGCGAGCCGCGCCGCGCCTCCGTCAACGAGATCGGCGACCTCGCCGACGCGCGCGGCCTCGAAGAGGCGGACGCCCGCGGCTTCTACGTGACCGCCGCGCGCGGCACGCTGCGTCAGGGCGCCGAGGCCGCGCTCCTCTTCTACCGCAAGGACAATGCCGCCCGGATCAACTGGCACGCCCCCGACCTCGAAACCCGCCACCCGCCCGACGCCGTCTTCCGCCACGGCCGCTGGGAGCGCCGCGGCGCGCTGACGGTGAAATGAGGGCAAGGTTCGAGTTGAAGAGAGAGCACAGTCTTTAACTCGAACCTCGGCCCCGAACCTCGACACTTTGAGGAGGAGATTATGAAGCCCGCCA
>DATMVI010000044.1:0-3322 GCA_035563275.1 Pyrinomonadaceae bacterium | reverse complement strand
GAGGCGGCGCTGCTCCGGGTGAGTCCGAACGGGGCGACGCAGGACACGCGCGCCTTCCAGCAGGCGAAGGCGCGGCTGCGCGGCTACCCGCGCGCCCGCACGATGGAGGAGATCGCGCGCTCGGGCCAGCGCTACCCGAATCAGGGCGGCGGCACCAACTACCCCGACCAGCGCTACCCCGACCAGCAGCGTTACCCTGACGACTACGGCACGGCGCGCGGCGAGCGCGTGGCGTACCCCTCGACCCGCTACCAGCGCGTCAACAACAACCTGTTCAGCGCGAACATCCCGGGCAACTGGCAGCAGATCGGCGGCAGCGACAACTCCGTCATCTACGCGCCGGCCGGGGCCTACGGCTCGCAGGGCATCACGCACGGCGTGATGATCGGCGTCGCGCCCGGTCAGCGCGGCAACCTCGCGCAGGCCGCGCAGCAGTACGTCAGCGGCCTGCTGCAAAGCAACTCGTACCTGCGCCAGAGTCGCGGCTTCGAGCAGCACTCCATCGGCGGCCGTCAGGCCATCGCCACCACGCTCAACGGCCGCTCGCCCGTCACCGGGCGCAACGAGCAGGTGCGCGTGGTGATGACGACGCTGCGCAACGGCGACATGTTCTACATGGCGCAGGTCGTCCCGCAGAACGAGTACCGCAACTACGAGCCGGCCTTCCGGCAGATTTGGAACTCACTCCAGTTCGCCGACCGCTAACGGCGGGAGGGTGAACCGCGGTCGCGCAGGCGCGCAGTCTTCTTCGACTGCGCGCCTGCGCATCTGCGTTGAGCGGTCTATGAAGGGGGAGGCGATGGCGAGAGGCTGGGAGAGTAAGGCCGTCGAGTCGCAGTTGGAGGAGAGGGAGGGGCGCGAGACGGGCCGCCCGGCCCTTGAGCTGTCGCCCGAGGAGCGCGCCCGCCTCGCCCGCCTCGACTCGCTCAAGCTCTCACGCGCGCGCACGCTCGAACAGCTTGAGCGCGCCGCCAGTCCGGCCCACCGCGCCATGCTCAAGCGTACGCTGCTCGCGCTCGAAAAAGAGATCAACGGGGCGGAGTAACTAAAGGTCGGAGGCCCGGCCGCGAGGGGGCGCGGGGTTTGAGGCCGGAGACTCGTTAACAACGAGTCTCCGGCCTCTAGTCTTCAGCCCCTAGCCTACGCGCTCCCTGACGGCCGGGCCTCTGATTATTTATCTGCCGGGCATCTTCTCGCCGCACTCGGGGCAGAACTTGGGCGAGCCTTCGGGCTGGTGGCCGCAGCCGCCGCAGGTGGGGCGGGCGGGCGCGGTCGGCGTCCCGCACTCGGGGCAGAACTTGGCCTGCCCGACCTCGGCCTCGCAGGCCCCGCACTTGCGCGAGGCGGCCTTCGGCCCGGCGCTCGGGCGCGCGCTGAGGGTGGCCCCGGCGCGCATGTCGGTCTGCGAGACGTAGTCGGTGGCGCGCGCCTTCTCGTGCAGTTGCTCGCGGGCCGCGTCGGCCTTCGCGTGCGCGTGCGACGAGGCGAACTCCTCCTGATAGTCGGGCGCGCACTCCTCGCACTGCCCGGCCGCCGCGTTCCAGCAGACCTCGGGGCAGACCCACTTGCCGCAACGCGAGCACTGGTGGAAGTGCTGCTTCCCCTCCTCGACGGCGCGCTCGAGCGCCTGATCGTGCGCCTTGCCGCCGACGGAGCGCTGGATGTCGTAGGCCGAGTTGCCGGCCGAGCCGAGCCACCCGCCGAAGAGATCGCCGGCCGAGCGCAAAAGCGAGCCGGCCGTCCCGATGGTCGAAGCCTCGTAGCGCGACATGTGGCCGTTGCCGCACTTGTCGCAGTAGAACTTGAACTGGTAGCCGCGGTCGGTCGAAAGGTCTTCGTAATTGGCGACGAATTGGATCATGCTTGAAAGTCTCCCGATGAATGCTTCCGGACGTGCCCGGTGAGGCGGCGGCATAGGATAACCCTGCCGGGCGAACGCTGTCACCACCAAAAACGGCCGCCCCCACTAACGCGCATTTCACGCGCGGAAAAAATCAGGAAGAGGAAGACGGGAGGGTCGGACGGCGGCCGGTGAGCTAGGAAGCTGACGTTGACGCTTTCAACTCGACCGCGCGGCGGCGAGGCTGTTTCTGCCGACGGCGGTCTACTTCTTTTTCGCCTCCTGCCACAGCTCTTCCATCTCTTCTAAAGTCGCCGCGCCGGGTTCGCGGCCGCGCCCGCGCAGCCCGCGCTCGACGTGGCGGAAGCGGCGGCGGAACTTGCGGTTGGTGAGCTTGAGGGCGGCCTCCGGCTCGACGCCGAGGTGGCGCGCGATGTTGGCGGCGGCGAAGAGCAGGTCGCCGACCTCCTCGCGGACGCGCGCGGCGCGCTCCTCGTCGCCGGCCCCGGCCTCGCGCTGCTCGCGGATGGCCTCGCGCAGCTCGCCGGCCTCCTCGTGCAGCTTGTCGAAGATGTCCTCGACGCGCTCCCAGTCGAAGCCGACGCGCGCGGCCTTGACGGTCAACTGGTGCGCCTCCATCAGCGCCGGCGCTTTGGCCGAAACGCCGTCGAGCAGCGAGGCGTCCTCGCCCGGCGCGTCCCTGCCGGCGGCGCGCTTCTCCTCGGCCTTCATGGCCTCCCAGTTGCGCAAAAGCTCGTCGTTGTCGCGCACGCTCACGTCGCCGAAGACGTGCGGGTGGCGGCGCACCATCTTCGAGTGGATGGCCTCGGTCACGTCCGAGATCGTGAACTCGCCGCGCTCCGCGGCGACCTGCGCGTAGAAGACGATCTGGAAGAGCAGGTCGCCCAGCTCGTCGCGCAGCTCCGAGGGCCTCCCCTCGCGCGCCTCCTCGACGGCCTCGAACGCCTCGTAAGCCTCTTCGAGCAGCATCGGCGCGAGCGTCGCGTAGGTCTGCTCGCGATCCCACGGGCAGCCCTCGGGCGAGCGCAGCCGCGCCATCAGCGCGACCAAATCGTTGAAGTCGGCGGGCATGAATTTAAGTTCCGAGTTTCAAGGTTAGAGTTTCGGGCGCGGGGAGAATTCTGAACGCGAAACGCGAAACTCGCAACCCGGGACTGGATTTGCGGGCGCGCGGACGGAGGTGCTACCATCCGGCGTTAAGCTGATAACCCTAAATTCACGCGCGCGCGGCGCGGCCTTCCCGGCCGGGCGCGACCGACCACCGAGATGAGCGAAGAGAAACCCACTTTCAAGATCACGGACCGACGCCTGTTCAACCCCGACGGCAGCCCGCGCGAAGACGTGGTGCGCGAGGAGGAGACGCCCGCGCCGACGCCGACGGCGGCCGCCCCCGAAAACGCGGCCGAGCCGGAGCCCGCGCCCGCCGCACCGGAGTCTGCGGCGGGCGGGGCCGCGCAGGCC
>DATMVI010000043.1:0-3672 GCA_035563275.1 Pyrinomonadaceae bacterium | reverse complement strand
GTCGCCGACGGCGCGGCCAACAACGTCGGCGAGGGCTGCCTCTCGCGGCAGCGGGTCGCGCTGATGGTCGGCACCTCGGGCGCGATGCGCGTCGCCTACGAGGGCGCGCCGCCCGCGCGCCTCGACCCCGCCCTCTGGTGTTACCGCGTTGACGAGCGGCGGCCCCTCGTCGGCGGCGCGCTCTCCGACGGCGGCGGCCTCCACGCGTGGATGAGAGAGACGCTCGCGCTCGGCCCGGCGGCGGACGAGGCGGGCGGGGGGGGGCGCGGGGAAGAGTTGGAAGGCGCCGTCGCCGCCCTCGCGCCCGACGCGCACGGGCTGACGGTCTTGCCCTTCTGGTCGGGCGAGCGGAGCACGGGCTGGCACGCGGAGGCCACGGGCGCCATCTTCGGCCTGCGCGCGCACACGCGGCCCGCCGAGATCGTGCGCGCCGCGATGGAGGCCGTCGCCTACCGGTTCGCCCGCGTCGCCGCCGCGCTCGAAGGGCACGCGCAGGGGGCCGAGGTGCGCGCCTCGGGCGGGGCCCTGCGCGCCTCGCCCGCGTGGACGCGAATCCTCGCTGACGCGCTCGGCCGCCCCGTCCGCCCCTCGCGCGTCCGCGAGGCTTCGAGCCGCGGCGCCGTCCTCCTTGCGCTCGAAGCGACAGGCGCGATACAAAATGTCTCCGGCCTCGAAGCCCCCGCGGCCGAGGCCGTCGAACCCGACCCCGCGCGCCACGCCGTCTACCGCCGCGGGGCCGAGCGCCAGCAACAGCTCTACGACCTACTCATCGGCGACCGGGAGGCCGCCCACCTCCTCGTCGCGCCGGGCGACAGGCACACGGCCACAAACGAGGCACGTTGCGACGAAGAAAGGTGAAACGTGATGAGTGACCACGACAGCACCCTCCGCCTCCGGAACGCCCTCGCCGCGCCGGCCGAAATCGCCGGCCGCCACGACGAGCGCATCGCCGAGTGGCGGGAACGCTCCGACGGCAAGCGCGAAGGGGCGGCCGGCCCGGTAGCAGGCGGCCGCAACGAATGACCCCCGAAGGCACTCAAACAGAAGCGAGGACAACCGAACTTATGAGCGCGTCAACGCCGACCCGGGACACCACGCCCGAACTCGATCAGCTCTGCATCAACACGATCCGCACGCTCTCGCTCGACGCCGTGCAGCGGGCCGAGTCGGGGCATCCGGGCCTGCCGCTCGGGGCCGCGCCGATGGCCTACGTCGTCTGGACGCGCTTCCTGCGTCACAACCCCTCGAACCCGCGCTGGGCGGGGCGCGACCGCTTCCTGCTCTCGGCCGGCCACGGCTCGATGCTGCTCTACTCCTTGCTCCACCTCACCGGCTACGACCTGCCGATGGGGGAGCTGATAAACTTCCGCCAGTGGGACTCGAAGACTCCGGGCCACCCCGAGAACGTCCTCACGCCCGGCGTCGAGATCACGACGGGGCCGCTCGGGCAGGGCTTCGCCAACGGCGTCGGCATGGCGATGGGCGCGGCGCACCTCGCGGCGAAGTTCAACCGGCCCGGCTTCCCCCTCGTGGACAACCACGTCTACGCCATCGTCTCGGACGGCGACCTGATGGAGGGCGTCGCGGCCGAGGCCGCCTCGCTCGCCGGCCACCTCAAGCTCGGCAATCTCATCTACCTTTACGACGACAACCGGGTGACCATCGAGGGCTTCACCTCGCTCGCCTTCTCCGAGGACGTGACGAAAAGGTTCGACGCCTACGGCTGGCACACGCTGACGGTCGAGGACGGCAACGACCTCGACGCCATCGAGCGCGCCGTCGCCGAGGCGCAGAAAGTCGCCGACCGCCCGTCGCTCATCTCCGTCAGGACGACCATCGGCTTCGGGATGCCGACGCAGGGGACGCGCAAGGCGCACTCGGACGCGCCCGGCGCCGAGGCCGTCCGCGCCACCAAGCGCGCGCTCGGCTGGCCCGAGGACGAAGAGTTCCGCGTGCCCGAGGAGGCCCGCGCGCACTTCCGCAAGGCGGTCGAGAGGGGCGCGCAACTGGAGCGCGAGTGGGACGCGCTCGTCGAGCGGTACGAGCAGGAGCACGCGGAGTCGGCCGCGGCATGGCGCGCGACGATGACGGGCGATTTGCCCGAGGGTTGGGAGTCGCGTCTGCCCTCGTTCGAGAACGCGAAGCCGGCGGCGACGCGCGCCTCGTCGGGCGAATGTATCAACGCGCTCGCGCCGCACCTGCCCATGCTCGTCGGCGGCTCGGCCGACCTCGGCCCGTCGAACAACACCGACATCAAAGACGGCGGCAGCTTCCAGCACGGCTCTTACGAAGGGCGCACCGTCCACTTCGGCGTCCGCGAGCACGCGATGGGCGCGACGCTGACCGGCATGAGCCTCAACGGCGGCCTCATCCCCTTCGGCGGAACCTTCCTCTGCTTCGCCGACTACATGAAGCCGGCCGTCCGCCTCGCCGCGCTCTCCGAGGTGCAGGTCGTCTACGTCTTCACGCACGATTCGGTGGGCCTCGGCGAAGACGGCCCGACGCACCAGCCCATCGAACAACTCGCGATGCTGCGCGCCGTGCCGCACCTGCACGTCTTCCGCCCGGCCGACGCCCACGAGGTGCGCGAGGCTTGGCGGCACGCGATACTCCGGCGCAAGGGCCCGACCGCGCTCGTCCTCACGCGCCAGAAGGTGCCGCTCATCGACCGGCAGACTTTCGCCGCGGCCGAGGGCGCGCGCCGCGGCGCGTACGTCCTCGCCGAAGCGGCGGACGCCGAAGGCCGTCCCGCGTCGCCGCGCCTCGTCATCCTCGCCACCGGCAGCGAAGTCTCGCTCGCGCTCGAAGCGCGGCAGACTTTGCAGGGCGAGGGGACGCCGACGCGCGTCGTCTCGATGCCCTGCTGGGAGTTGTTCGGGGAGCAGGACGCGGCGTACCGCGAAAGCGTCATCCCTTCCGCGGTCGGCGCGCGCCTCGCCGTCGAAGCCGCCGCCAGTCTCGGCTGGCACCGCTGGGTCGGCGACCGCGGCGACATCATCGCCCTCGACCGCTTCGGCGGCTCGGCCCCCGGCGACACGGCGCTCCGCGAACTCGGCTTCAACGCCGACAACGTCACCGCCCGCGCCCGCGCGCTCCTGAAGAAGTAGAAGGCGGAAGGCGGTCGGCTCCTCGCGACGAACCTTAACGTCGTCGCCGTGAACGGTTCGTGACCGGGAGTCCCTGACCGCCTTCCGCCTTGCGCCTGCTTAGAAAACGACACGGAGGGCCGAGGCGACGAGTTGGAATTCGGCGGGCGTGTGGCCGCGCACGTCGCCGTCGGCCTCGACGCCGAGCGGCGGGTCGCCGCCGAGGGTCTCGACGCGGGCGCGCGTGCCGCGGGCGAGCCGGACTTTGGGGTTGGCGAGGTGGCCGCCGCGGTGGACGCGGAGGAGTTCGCGGACGAGCCCGGCGCGCGAGATGCCGCAGACGGTGAGCGCGTCGAGCAGGCCGTCCGAGATGTCGGCCGAGGGCGAGAAGTTCATGCCGCCCCCGGCGAAGGGGCCGTTGACGACGGCGATCAGGTTGGTGCGGCACTCGGCCCACGCCTCGCCGTCCACCTCGACGCGGACGCGGCGGTCGCGCCACGCCGCGAGCGCCCGCACGGCCGCCCACGCGAAGCGCGCCTCGCCCGGCAGTCGCCGCATCCTCCCGCCCTGCGCCGCCACCAGCGCC